>OMTP01000218.1 GCA_900313955.1 uncultured Lachnospiraceae bacterium
TCGCTTCTTGCTCCAGGACTGTCTAAAAAAAGTCCTTGACTTTCGCACCAGTTTAATAAGTTCTTTTAAGCCTTCCTCTTTAATCTTTGCTCCGCCATTATTATCAATGCTTGGATCAAATAATGCCGTCACTTTTAGATTTGTAGCCGCATCCTTGAATCTCTTATAGTATTCCAGTGCTTCCGGAATACTACTCGTTGCAAAAATAGCATGGAATTTGCCACCTTGACTTAATACAACCCAGTTATCAATGATGTCCTTTACCACCATCTCCTGATGTTCATCAGTCCGGTACTGGCTATTCGGAAGATAATCTTCGATACCTTTTACATACGTTCCATCATTCTCATAATGTCCTGCCATAGGAATATCTTGCATATACTCAAGAAAAACCTTTTTCTTGGCTGAATCCGCAAAAGCTTCTTCTACGCTTTCTGCTTTTGCTTTTTCAAGAGCAACAACCGTTCTAACATCTTTATCCTTAAATGTAAGTACTTTATAAGGATCAAACCCAAGAACGTTCTTATCCCTGATTCCATCAGCTATGCTATACCTATGTAATTCATTACCAAATACAGTAGATGTCGTATTCATCTTCTTTTGGTTTTCATCCTGAATAGGTGTTCCAGTAAAGCCAAAGAAAATCGCTTTTTTAAATGTGTCCTTAATCGTTCTAAGCATATCGCCAAAAGTAGAACGATGTGCTTCATCCACAATAAAAACCAATCGTTTTGAATTGATAATATCTATATCGCTGGCCTTCAGTCCATCATTTTCCTCGCTTATATTACTCATCTTCTGAATAGATGTAACGATAAGTGTATCTGCCGGATCTGTGCTTTTCAGTTTTCCAACAAGTACGTGTGTATCTTCCGTTTCTTGAACCGTATTACTCTTTTGTTGTTCGGTAAGACCCGCTCCTGCAAAGTTCCTGTATTCCTTCAATGACTGCGTTCCAAGTTCAATTCGATCCATAAGGAACACAACTTTGTCCGCATCCTTTGATGTGGCAATCAACTGTGCTGACTTAAACGATGTCATAGTTTTTCCGGAACCTGTTGTATGCCAGATATATCCTCCCAGCTGGTTTTCTTCCTCCCACTTGGTTCTTGAAACCTTATCAGAAATTGCATTTGCTGCGTAATACTGATAACTTCTCATTACTTTTAAAACGCCATCTGAATCGTCAGCTACAGTATAAAAACCTATCAACTGATGAGCCATCGGTATTGAAAGTAATGTTGAACCAATTTGCTTCCAATTATTCATTGGCTCATTGTTAAAATCAGCCCAATGGAAATAATAATTCGGATTAAACTTTCCTTCCGGACCGGGATTGGCAAAATACAATGTTTCATCTGGGTTCATTGCTACAAAGATTTGAACCAATGAAAACAAACCAGTAAATATTCCTTCATCTGAGTATTTTTCAATCTGATTAGAAGCCTGACTAACAGGAACCCCACTCTTTTTAAGCTCGATGTGGATTACTGGCATACCATTTATTAGCAGCATCAGGTCTCCACGGCGATCATTTAATACCTTAGATTTTGTTGGAAACGCTGGTTGTTGTACAATCTGATACCTACTTTGTCCTCCTGCTATTTCCATGCGATCATATATTTTCAGAGAAATCTCTTTGCCGAAATGAGCTACATCGTCAGGATTGTCTCTTTTTATTGAAACACTTCCGCCATTAATAAACCCATTCAAACGCAAAGGTGTTTTAAGATTATTAATCTGATCAAGTATCTGATCCATTTCGCTTTGGGTTAATGGATAATCATTCAAGCGATCTATCCCACGATTATTCTCGTACAGAATATCTGCCCAGTTTTGTATTAACTGTTGCTCTGTCGGGTTTTTAATGACTCCCCCCGACCATCCAGAGTTTACAAGTAAGTCTATTAACGCTTGTTCAAACTCGGATTCCTTGTTAAAAACCATCTTTCTCGCTTCCTCTCCTATATTTTTACACAAACATCTTTTCCAGCATAGATTTCTTAATATTTTTCAGCTTTTCCAGCTTACGCTGTTGAAGGGTGATAAGGTTGTCCAAGGATTCAAAATATCCCCCTATTTTGTCTTGTTCAGGCTTGGATGGAAACATAAATTCAAGGTTCCCAAGCATCTTTCCGGATATCTCGGCAAAGGTGGATCCAGAAGCAACTCTTTCTGCTTTTGCTTTAATCATATAGGTCATAGAGTATACAAAATATGGGTTGATATCATCATTCAAAACCATGGATTGAAATCCTTGGTTAGTGGCTGCTGGAGTGCGTAAAATAGCAGTGTTTCCTATTCCAGCTCTGCTTGTAAAAAGGACCGTCTTGTGTGCAGGAAGTATTTTGGCAGAACTCTTTTCAAGTCCAAGTTTTGTTATTTTACGTTCACTGCTTTCAACATAAATCTGATCTCCAATTTCTGCGGGGGCATACCAATTTATATCTCCATCCCAGTATTCAGAATTGCTTGTGCTCGGAATACCACCTCCGATAACTTCAGCCACTTCTGAAACCTTACGCTGTTCCCAATCGTCAGTAAATCCTTCAAATCTAATTTCAGGAACTTTTGCCCCCTCACGAGGAAACATTTTTTCGAGCATGGATTTTTTTACATTTACCAACTTGTCATACTTACGCTGTTGAAGGGTGATAAGGTTATCAAGAGATTCAAAATAGTTACCAATTCTATCCTGTTCATCCTTATCTACAGGGATCGGAACAACAAAATCTGCAAGATTACTACGGCTAATTCGCTGCCTTGTTCCTCCTGCAAGACAGGTATTAACTTCTTTAAAATAATCCTGTGATGACAAATATTGCACCAAGAATTTGTTGCTAACATCTTGCATAGTTCTGACTATTGTACAATCAACGGCTGTAATCATTTTTGTCGTTAAAACCGGCATAATACATGCTCTTCCAGCTGGTTCAGGCAATCTCGAAATAAGGATATCGCCGGGAAAAACTTCTTCGCAATGAAGCCGATAAAACGTATCCTCAGAAATCCATTTTTGATTGTTTGGCTTATCTAAAAATCTCGCAACGCCAACGTTACCAGTTTGAACTAAGCGTATGCCCGAATCACTCTGGTCCTTTGATTCAATCCAATCGCCATCTGTAAACTTTTCACACAAAGAAGATAACTCACGCTGTTCCCAATCGTCAGTAAATCCTTGGAATCGAATATCAGGTTTTCTTTTATTATCACCCATATTAGACACCTCCAAGCATTTTCTTTAATTCTGCTATTCCTTGCATATCGAAATCATTACCAGATAACATACTAAGCATTCTAGTACATCAAATAATAATTAACTGACACATTGAGCATTGGATTTTACACCTGC
>OMTP01000060.1 GCA_900313955.1 uncultured Lachnospiraceae bacterium
GCGCTCCGGAAGAAGGCCTTTGTGCTCCGCGCCGGGGTGCCCCGTGAACTGTAACGTCCAGTGAGGGGCAAGGGACAATAAAAACAGAAAAATTCCGATAGAGCAGGATTTTATGATACAATGGCTGGAAAAGGAGGACTCTCAACATGAGCGATACAAATGCCAAAATAAGCGTGTTGATTCCGGAGGAGCGGGTTGAGGCGAGAATTCGTGAGCTGGGTGAACAGATCAGCTCCGATTACGCCGGGCGCTCGATTCATATGATCTGCGTCCTCAAGGGCGGGGTCTATTTTATGACAGCGCTTTCCAAGCGCATTTCCGAGGATGTGCCGGTGACGCTCGATTTTATGTCTGTCTCCAGCTACGGAGATGACACCAAGTCGAGCGGTGTCGTCAAAATCGTCAAGGATCTGGACCAGCCTATCGAGGGCAAAGATGTTCTCATTGTCGAAGATATCATTGATTCCGGAAGATCTCTCTACTATCTGACCGGACTCTTAAGGGATCGTCATCCCGCATCTCTGCACCTCTGCACTCTCCTTGACAAACCTGACCGCCGCGTCAAGGAAGTCAAAGTTGATTACGAGGGATTTGTCATCGAGGACAAGTTCGTCGTCGGCTGCGGCATGGATTACCAGCAGAAGTACAGAAATCTTCCCTACATTGGAGTTGTGGAACTGCCGGAGTAAGGCATTTTCCCGGAAAAGAAAAGGAGCCATCTGTGGAACAGAAACCAGCATCGTCAGGAAGATTCCTCGTCTATCTGATCTTACTCATTTTCCTCATCGGAGGAATGTATTATGCTTCCTCCAGATCTCAGCAGGCGAGTGACTACACCTATGAACAATTGACGGATGACCTGAAAGAGAAAAATGTGACGGAGGTGACGGTACGTCCCAATGCCCAGGTCCCTACAGGTCAGGTCATCGTCACTATGAAAAACGGGGACACCAATCGCTTTTATGACACGGATGTTGATGCCATCGTCAAGACTCTGCGAAAGAGCTATGCGGATGTAAGCCTCAATATCACCGATGTGCCGACGGACAATCTTTTTTTGAGCACGGTCCTGCCCAATCTTGTCATGATCATCATCATGGTCGTCTTTATGTCCATGATGATGCGGTCAGCGGCGGGAGGAGGCGGAGCCAATTCGCAGATGATGAATTTTGGCAAGAGCCGCGCCCAGATGCTTAAAGGGGATGAGCACCGCGTCACCTTCAAGGATGTGGCCGGCCTTAAGGAGGAGAAAGAGGATCTGGAAGAGGTCGTCGACTTCCTCAAGGATCCCCAGAAGTACACGAAACTTGGGGCCAGAATCCCCAAGGGTGTCATTTTGGTGGGTCCTCCGGGAACAGGAAAAACCCTCATTGCCAAGGCAGTGGCGGGGGAAGCGGGTGTGCCCTTCTTCTCCATCTCAGGATCTGATTTCGTCGAGATGTTTGTCGGCGTCGGAGCCTCCCGTGTCCGGGATCTCTTCGAGGACGCCAAGAAGAACCATCCCTGCATCGTCTTCATCGATGAGATCGACGCTGTAGCCCGCCGCAGAGGAGCAGGTCTGGGCGGCGGCCACGATGAGCGGGAGCAGACGCTGAACCAGCTGCTTGTCGAGATGGACGGTTTCAGCCCCAACGAGGGCATTATCGTCATGGCTGCGACCAACCGTGTGGATATTCTGGATCCGGCGATTCTGCGTCCGGGCCGTTTTGATCGCAAGGTCGCTGTCGGTATGCCGGATGTAGGCGCTCGTGAGCAGATCCTCAAAGTACATGCCATCGGTAAGCCACTGGGCGACGATGTGGATCTGAAGCAGATCGCTCAGACGACGGCCGGTTTCTCGGGCGCTGATCTGGAGAATCTTCTGAATGAGGCGGCCATCAAGGCTGCCAAGGAGAGCCGGGGCTTTATTGTCCAGGAAGACATCAAAGATGCTTTCATCAAGGTGGGCATCGGTGACGAGAAGCACAGCAAGATCATTTCCGAAAAGGACAGGAAGATCACGGCCTACCACGAGTCGGGACACGCCATTTTGTTCCATGTCCTGCCGGATGTGGGGCCGGTCTACTCAGTATCGATTATTCCGACCGGCGTCGGGGCAGCAGGCTACACCATGCCGCTCCCGGAGAAGGACGAGATGTTCAATACCCGCGGCCGCATGCTGCAGGAGATCATCGTCTCTCTCGGCGGACGCGTGGCAGAGGAGATCATCTTCGACGACATCACGACGGGCGCATCCCAGGACATCAAGCAGGCGACGCAGACGGCAAGGGACATGGTGACCAAGTACGGCTTCTCCTCGAAGCTCGGCCTGGTCTCCTACGATGAGTCCGGGGAGGTATTCATCGGACGGGACTTTGAGAAGACGAGAAGCTTTAGTGAGCGGACCGCCGATACCATTGACGAGGAGGTCAAGAATATCATCGACCAGTGCTATGCCGAGGCAAAGCGCATCATCATGGAGCACCGCCAGGTGCTCGACAAGAGCGCGAACCTCCTTCTCGAGAAAGAGAAGATCAACAGGACAGAATTTGAGGCACTGTTTGAGGGGTAAATAAGGGGTTGTTATGGCAGAAACAAGGATGAATCACAGAAAATTACAGCAGTACCTGTCGCTCATGAGGCCGGTCTTCCGCAAGCGAGCTGTCTTCAGTGATGAGACGGCGAACTACCGGACGCCGGCTGAGCCGAAGCCGGGTGACAATGTCACCATTCGAATCCGGACCAGCATGAACAACGTGGATGAGGTCTACTTTATCAGCGGGGCTGTCCGGACGCCTATGGAAGTTGCATTTTCCAGAGATGGCTTTGACTTCTATGAGATCACCATTCCCGTGGGGGAGGAGACCATTTACTACTACTTTGAGCTCCGCGTGGAAGACATGGTCTGCTACTACAATAAGCTGGGCGTGGCCAATGATTTGAACAGCCGATTCTCCTTCCGCGTCATTCCGGGTTTTTCCACGCCGAAGTGGACGCATGGTGCTGTCATGTATCAGATCTATCCGGACCGGTTCTGCAACGGCAATCCCAATAACGATGTGGCCGAGCATGAGTATGAGTATCTGGGAGGCTACGCTCATCATGTGGACGACTGGTACCAGACGCCGGCCAACATGGATGTCGCTAACTTCTACGGCGGCGACCTGCAGGGAATCAGGGAGAAGCTGGATTATCTGCAGGATCTTGGCGTTGATGTGCTCTACCTGAACCCCGTCTTTGTCTCTCCGTCCAACCATAAGTATGACATTCAGGACTATGATCATATCGACCCTCATCTGTCCAGAATTATCCGTGACGACGGCGATGTCCTCGCCGACGGCGACACGGACAACCGCCATGCGACGCGCTATATTGAGCGCGTCTCTGATCCTGTCAATCTGCGCGCCTCGGATGAATATTTTGCCTATCTGTGTCAGGAGATCCACAAGAGAGGCATGAAGATCATCCTCGACGGCGTCTTCAACCACTGCGGCAGCTTTAATAAGTGGATCGACGGCGAGCGCATCTATGAGGGACAGGAGGGCTACGACAAGGGTGCCTACATCGACGCGGACAGCCCTTACAGAAGCTTCTTTAAGTTCAATAACGAGCACGCCTGGCCGTATAATGAGTTTTACGACGGCTGGTGGGGCCACAAGAATCATCCCAAGCTCAACTATGAGGACAGTCCCAAGCTGGTTCAGTACATCATGGATATTGGCAAGAAGTGGGTGTCCCCGCCTTACAGCTGTGACGGCTGGAGACTGGACGTAGCTGCCGACCTGGGCCACAGCGTCGAGTACAACCACAAGTTCTGGAAAATGTTCAGGAGGGAAGTCAAAAGCGCCAACCCCAATGCCATTATTCTGGCAGAGCACTACGGCGACTGCTACGACTGGCTGGGCGGCGACGAGTGGGACACGGTCATGAACTATGATGCTTTCATGGAGCCTGTCTCCTGGTTCCTCACAGGCATGGAGAAGCACAGCGACGAGTTCCGTGAGGATCTGTGGGGAAACGGAGATTCCTTCCGCGACGCCATGACTTTCCACATGGCAAGCTTCTATGCGCCTTCGCTTATGTGTGCTATGAATGAGCTCGACAATCACGACCACTCCCGTTTCCTGACCCGCACCAACCACTATGTGGGCCGTGTAGATCATCTGGGGAGTGCTGCGGCCTCTTCGGATATCAATCCGGCTGTCCTGCGCTCCGCGGTTGTTCTTCAGATGACTTTCGTCGGTGCGCCTACGGTTTATTATGGGGATGAGGCCGGCGTCGTCGGCTTTACAGACCCGGACAACCGCCGCACTTTCCCGTGGGGACGCGAAGATGAAAATCTTCTGGAGTTCTACAAGATGGCCATTAAGATGCATAAAAAATACAGAACCTTTTCCGAGGGATCCATCAAGGATCTGTGCTCCGGCTATCACAGCGTCGTCTACGGCCGCTTCACGGACAAAGAGCAGTTTATTGTGGCCATCAACTCCCACGACACGCCAATTGCCCTGGAGATTCCGGCCTGGGAGACGGGCGTCCGCCGCACGGAAAACACGACCATGACCCAGATCCTCACGACGAGCAGAGACGGTTACTCCGATGAGCCTCGTGACCACGAGGTCATCGCCGGTATTCTGACCCTGGACCTGAAACCCTTCGAGGCGGTCGTTCTCCGTCACGCGGACAGGGAGGACTAAGTGAACGAAAAAGGAGATTTGGTTACTGTTCACGGGTGGGTCACTTCGCCGCTTCGCACAAAGGCCTTCTTCCTTCACTTAGTCATTTTCGCCGCAAAAGCAGGCGGCGAAAATCGAATGCGCTCCGGAAGAAGGC
>OMTP01000203.1 GCA_900313955.1 uncultured Lachnospiraceae bacterium
CCGAGGAGGGCGCTGAACGTCCAGTGGACGTTCGAAGAGCAGCCGACCGAAACGAAGTGTAGAATGTTTTTCTCGAAGCAAAAGTGCCCTCCTGAACAGTTACCTGTTCTTTTTCTTTACAGCTGATACTCCGGTATCCTATTGTCAGACACCATGCAAGTCAACGGAATGGATGAAAAGTGATACTTCGAAGCATGTTCCGTATCAAAAATTGCCGTTCATGAACTGACACAGCATTACTCGCTGAAAACAGCATCCAGCCATTGCAGATACTCAGCACCGTAGTTTTCAAATGTGTAACCGTGATTCTTTCCTTCCGCTGCCACTTCCACTACATCAATTCCGGCATCCCGTGCAGCTTTGATATAGGCTTTGGATTCGTCCATGCCGACCATGGTATCCGCTGTTCCGTAGCTGACAAACTGATTTTTCATACCCGTGTTGAGATGAAGCTTCAGATCCATCAGATTCAGAAGTTCCTGCCGTTTTGCATCATCACGCACCTGTTCATCATCAAACATGCAGAACAGCATCGGTACGTTATCGTTGAATGACAGTGCCGGATAAATCATGGCAGGCGCCCTCACGCTGTCATCCACCGCATCAATCTCATCCGGTACATAATCTTCCGGAAACAGATCCTTCCCCATGACCAGATTGATGAAACCCCCGATCTCATTTCCGCCGGCAGAGAATCCGATCAGACCGATACAGTCAGGATTGAACCCATAGTCTGATGCATGATACCGGATAAAACGGACAGCACGCTGCACATCAAGATACGGAATGGGATATTCATACGGGTTGGATCGGTAGTGCAGTACGAATGCAGTATATCCCGCCCTGTTCAGCTCTTCGGCAATATCCTTTCCTTCTCCCGTCGTTCCATCCATGCTCTTGTATCCAAAACCGCCTCCCGGAATCACAATGACAGCTCCTTTGCTTTGTTCAGCAGGATAAGGAATCAGGTAAGGCTGATCGTCATATGTTTCCTTTTCATAGCCGGGCTTGATTTCATACAGATATGTGAATGTATCAATCGTCTGCTCTGCATCCTCATAATCCGCATTCACGATTGCCTTTGCAAAGCCAAACGTCGCAAGCATCAGGTTTCCGTTCTCTGACCTGATATTCATGTCATCCAGCTTGGAACGGCTGCTGCTTCTCGCAGGTATTTCCCAGATGATGACACGTTTATCAACATCCGCAACACTTCCGCCTCCTGCTCCAATGGACTTCATGACCATACGCATCATCGCAAAGATTCCGATACCGGAAGCCGCCAGTACTGCCAGCACGATGATTAACACTTTTCTTCCACGACCTTTAGTCTTTTTCATATGCGTCTCCTTCTGCGCCTTCCGTATGTCAGAGCATTCTGTTCTTGACATAGTAGTGAATCATTTGTATGATTACGATGCAATTGTATCTTTTGGATGCATGATTTTCAATACATGAAGAAAAATGATACACATCGGGGGTATATGTCTCATGAACATCAAAGGTATGTCGTACGCAAAGATTCAGATTACTGCCGCATTGCTGAAGCTCATTCAGCAGAAGACTCTTAATGAAATAAGCATTACGGATATTACAAAAGAAGCCGGAGTCGGCCGGGCATCCTTTTACAGGAACTATCAGAGCAAGGAAGATATTCTGAATCAATATATGAAACGTCTCCTGAGTGAATGGTATGAAAAGATCAAGGGCCAGCCAACAGATCATGGAACATGGCAGCTGAGTCTGATGGAGCATTATTATGAAAACCGTGATTTCTACATGGCACTGCAGAAAGCAGGTCTTTCTAACCTGCAGCTGCAGAACATCATTGAAGTATGCGGGCCAAAACCGGAAGACGACAATCTCAATGCATACTTTCACTCTCTGCTGGCTTACAGCGTCTACGGCTGGATCATGGAATGGATCAGCCGCGGCATGCAGGAAACACCAGAGCAGCTCTATGAAATGCTGAAAAAACTGCAGCAATAAAAGGCTCTTCGGGCATGGCTGTGGGTGGATAAGTGCCCGGAAGCCAGTGTTTACGCGTCTTTCGCTTCTTTAGGTTTTCTGTTAGGAAGTGGTATTTCTAAATTGGAACACACCAGATATACCATATCCATCATATTCTGAAAATTTCGAAAGCCGTAGGCCTTGCGTATGATGAACTTGATTTGGGGGAACAGACCCCAAAAACTTTGTGGCACTGGTGAAGGCAACGCGAGAGGCAGAGCCCCTGGAGCTGATGAAGGCCTATCTCCTGATGTCCTGCATCCTTGTGTGCGCAGGCTGCGGGCAGGATGATACTGCGCCGCCGACGATTGATCCGGAGAGCTATGTTTTAAGAGAAGGCGGCCTGAAGAAAATGTTTTGCAGTTGAGGTGTCTTAATGCAGGAGGAAGGAAATATCTACGCAGTCATTGCGACTGCATCAGAGTATAGAAATATGTCTCTGCCCTGTCTTCCGCAGGCAGTCACGGACGGAGAGAAGATGCATACTGCCCTCCTCGACGTATTGCACATCCCCGGGGACAACATTCGCGTTCTGGGGGATGAAGGAACTGTGACCCTTCAGAACTTTGCGCGGGCTCTGGGCGAGTACAGGGGTATGGTCGGAGAGAGGGACACTCTCCTTTTTTACTTTTCCGGCCATGGCCAGGAGTGCAGCCTGGTCCTGAGCGATGGGGCAGTGAACCTTGCCAGTATCCTTCAGTATATGGAGAAGCTCAAGGTTGGCCGGGCTGTCTTCATTCTTGACGCCTGCTATGCGGGAAGTCTGCATCCGGAGCACCTGGACGGACAATTCCTGAAAACAGAAGATTTTGACACAGCTATGCGGCATGGCATAGCTGTTCTTGCATCCTCGGCAGCGGACGAGAGGTCCTGGACAGATCCCTCAGAAGGAAGTATTTTCACATCTATGCTTCTTTTGGCTATGAGCGAAAGGCATCTTGATCGGAATGGCAGACTTGCTCTCACCGACCTGGCAGAGGAAACCCGATTTCTGATGGACGCCTACGCGGAAGACCACCCGGACCGCAAGCAGACGCTCATTTTCCGGACATCCGTTGAGACAGACGTTCAATTTCAGATAGAACATTTTCTGCCATATATTCCGAAAATCATTCAGTTCGAGAGCGATACCTGCTATGTAGCGAGAGTGAAACCACTCAGCACCGGCAGTCTCAAGCGCCTGGCAGTTATGGTTATTCCAAAAACCACATATCGGTCACTTGCAGATGTCCCCGGTCTCGTCTATGAACTCCTTCCTCTTGTCCGTGGAGCCGAAGTCTACCGGTCGGAGGAAAGTGAGCTGCTTCACAGCGGTGAGAAGGCAGCTGCTGTCTGGTTCTACTTTGCCCGCGATGATGATGATCTATCCATGGACCGCTATTACTCTATTGCGGTGTGGGCGGCCACCCCGGATCTCAGAAGACGCTATTATCGAATCAATTCTGCGACGAAAGTCGTCGGAGACATCTGTGTGTCAGAAAATGCCTCTTACCAGCTTCTGCGCGATATGCAGAAAGTTACTGTGTCCGGGGAGGATATGGCTGAGTGCGTCAGAAAATGGGAGGGAAAGTTTCTGAGCTTAAGTGGTCGCTTTCAGGAAGCCTGGCAGGAGACCGAGAACCGGCAGCTTTCCTATCCGGACTTACAGAGTGAACTCGTCTCGTGGACCAGGGATGTTCAGCAACTCTTCTATGAGATTTCAGATGCGGAGGTTCCACCCGTGGATCTGCGGTCGGTTTATGACCGAGTTGCCTTTCTTGCGGGATGGCTGTCCGACATCGCCGACGTTCTTTTGAAGCCGGATACCCCGGATACGCGGTGGAGGATTCGCTATTTTGTGAGGAGATATCGGCAGGAACTTGATGTACACTATCCTCATAGGTAACTATTCAGTAGGCCGACGGTTGTGAGCGACTGAAAAGCACTTCTTCCGCGGCCTCTGCGCTCGCTTCGATCGGCTGCTCTGCGAACGTCCACTGGACGTTCGGTTCCCCTCAAAGGCCCGCTCCGGAAGTGCTTTTTCGAGGCAGCAACTGGCTGACGTGTGAACTGTAGCATCATCGTAGTTACAGTTCACGGGGCACCCCGGTGCGTAGCAAAAAGACCTTCCATCAGGGCGC
>OMTP01000193.1 GCA_900313955.1 uncultured Lachnospiraceae bacterium
ACACTTCCCTGCTTTTTTCAAGAGAAAGTTCCTACGCGAACTTCCTACCATTTACATTGCGTCAAACAATTCGTCGTTTATTGCTGCTTCGATCAGTTGGAATACAGGATCTTATGTGAAAAATCCCATTAAGAATAATGCGTTAATGGGCGCGTAAGGACGGTTTCGAACAATTAAGTTAATCAGGTCTAACCTATATTTTATTCAAAAGGATGCTCTGGGTGAGCATCCTTTTGTTGCTGGTTGTTATGCTACAATGTTACGTTTCTTGTTGCCGAAGAGACCGAAGGTACCGGCACCGGCCATCAGGAGGAGAGCAAGCATTGTGAGATACATGCCTGTTTTAGATCCTGTAGATGGAAGGTGGACAATTAGAACATTGCTCATCGTTACACTACCACCAATAATTGTACCGGCAGAGCTTTTCTTGTAACTATAAGTTGTCGTTGTTGTCGTTTGATCATTCTCTGTTGTTGTTGTAACCTTTTTAATGGGAGTTACGCCTGGAGCCATATATGACCATGTAGATTGATCATTGTTCGTTCCTGTGTAGTGTACCCAATAAGAATTTTCATTTCTACCATTCGTATAAGTGACTGTATCACCCTCATTAGCTTCCGTAGCATTTGTTTCAGTTCCCGTTGCCTCGATAACCCTGTAGACATAGAATTTTCCCGTCGAAGAATTATCATCTGGACTTATCTGGAGACCGTTAAATGTATGAGTCCAGTTGTCACTTGATGCATCAGATGGATTAAGGACAATCCATCCATTATTATAGTTTTCGCCTAATATATCTGTTACCGTCTTCCATTCGCCCAAATTAGCATCAGAGGGAAGGGTGATTTCCGCACCTGTAGTACTGCCAGGATACTTTTCGTTATCTGAAATATCCCATTCGGCACGTTGGACTTTGACTCTTATGGATGCAGGGCGGTCACTCTGCTCTGTATTCGGGAACATCTTGGTCAAAGTTAGTGATGTTCCAGACGTTGTGGAGTTTGTTAACGTCGTTGTATTTCCCTGTGCATTATATCCAGAATAGGTGTAAGGCGTTGTTCCAACATAGACTACCGAGTTGAGTGTAGCCTTTACTGGTTTTCCGTCTTCTTCTTTGATAGTTCCATCTGGGTTTGTTGCGACTTCCCACACATGATAGACATATTTCGTTGTTGTATCAGAAGCATTTGCGTACTGATCCAAGCCAGGAAACGTTGCTTTCCACCGATTTGTTGCATCTGAACTATAAGTTAAAGCTTTACAATACTTTCCAACAACATTCGAAGCACTACTGTCAAGAATAACAACATCTGTATCTTGACTTCCATCAGCCGCCTTAGCATTAGTCGCTGCTGTTTCTTCAGCCTTTGTATGACGTGTCACCATGGCATAGACAGTTCCATCAGTTGTCGAATCAGTAACATCGATACCGGTGTTTGTGAATTTCTTCCTTACGGATAAGTCTGTCTTCGGAGTGAAATTGAACTCGACCTTCATGTTGGACTCCCACTGACCACGCTCCATGTAGAACATAGTTAAAGTGTGAGTACCTCCATCATAAATATTTTTATCTCCCAGAAGAGTTGTCAGGGTATTCTTTGAATCATCATTTGTAGTATTTACTCCAGATGGACTGGACTTCACCTTGCTGACATATACCTTACCCGCATTAACAGCTTGACTAGGATAGGATGTAGAACCATTGTCATAAGTCGAATATTTATAAGTATAGCTGCCATTATTCGCAGACTTTCCTCTGCCATTAGCAAAGTTAATACATCCACTGACACGCCCGTGATCACCACCTAGATCAAGAACAAGTTTACCGTCAATGTAGACCCAAACATCATCATCACCAGAGAAAGTGAACACCATAGGGTAATATGTTGTCGTATCTCCATTTGTGACCGCGACCTCACCATTCAAATCTAGTGTGAACGGGATCTCCAGCTTTGTTCCAAAACCGTAGTTATACTGCATAGCACTTGGGCCGGTCACATCAGTATTGTTTAATGGGAAGTAACCATACTCGTTGGAAACACCGTCTTTCCCTCTTGTTCCTGTAGCGTCGGTGTTCTTTGACCAAGCGTCACCGTTAGTACCACGGGATTTATCTGACTCTTGTTTATTATCTTCTGCATTTATTTTATAATCTGCCTGCGATGTTGTGGTAAGATATCCAGACTTCATATGTACTGTAGTGCGCGCACTGTCAAATCCATAATAGTAGACACCATTGCCATCGCGGTCATAACGCGTAAATGGGAAGGAAACATCATCATATACTTTTCCAAGCACCATATTTTTGCTGTTATTACCATTCAGGAAGCTTTCATTGAAGTATGGCATAGTGACACTACTATCTCTTGGCATAGTCACTGTACCTCTATCACCGCCACTTAATGTACTACCCGCTAAGCCCTGAGCTGCACTATCGTACTTACGATTCGAGTCATTTCCGTCACCATTCGAATCAATAGTCGAGTTGTTTGTTGAGAAAAATTTTGTATATCCTGTACCTGTAACAGTGCTGTCTTTCAAGCCATAAAGGCCAAGAGAATTTGCAACATTTTCTCTAAAGGTATTTCCCCACTTATCAACATTAGGCTGAAAATGTCCTGTGTAAAGTGGCCAGTTTACTGAATTTGTTGTGGACGAACCTCTGCCACTATAAGCATTTCCTTCATAATAGTCGCTCAAAGCCTGATCAAACTGACGGAAAGTTGCATAGTTCCAGCTAGAACCTGAAGAGTTGTTATCTGAACTAGTTAAGGTGGTTGAACGATTAAGGCCATTCAGTTCAACATCTGAATAGTAATCGTAGATAGTAGATTTGAGCCAAATATCTACTTTACTATCATAGGTTGTACCGTTGATAGAGGTATCATCATTATCTATCTGTGTTAAATTATTGTTCGAACTCTTCTTAGCAGAATTTTCATCTTCTGGATCTCTAACCGTGTAAACTGTACTCCAGTAACCACCTCTAACACCCTTGTGATTAGCATAGACAGTTGGATCAGCTGAATCAGCATAGTAGCAAGATCCCTTAGCCGTAGGAATATCGAGCTTAGCGGTACTCTTCGGATTATTGTTGCTGTCTGCAAGATTGTCTTGTCCCTGAGCAAATTTGACTTTTACAGCACCATCAGGAATCGGAATTTTGTATGTATAATTATAAGAATTATCTCCAATGACAACGGAACCTGGAGAAAGGCTCGCCAATTCTGCCGAAGATCCACTTGCCGCAGTTCCTGAAATTTTAATATCATATACAGAATTTTTTGCTTCCTTCTGAACACAGGATGCGAATGTTTTTCCTGTTCCATATTTGGAGTCGTTTACATAACTTGTGATTGCTGTACCGTCCGCCTTATAAAATCTTACCCAGAGATCTCCCTTCTTTGACTTGTTCGAATAATCAAAATAAGGAATTGCAGCATAGCGAGAGTCATCCTGCACATCCTGCTGATCAACTCTGGAAAGTGTTGCGTCGTAATAAATGTATCCTTCCTCGTAGCGGCCACTCAGGATAGTAACCGGAACCGTAAGAGTATCTACAACAGTATCTCCATTCTTAATTGTGATCGTAACTGTTGCTGTGGAAGGAAGATCATCACGCTGCGATGCCGCAATTGTCTCGATTAATGGTTTAGTATCATCCTGTCCATCTTCCTTTGTAAGAGTTATTCCTTTATCCGTTGCATTGGAGTCAAGTGTCCATACCACAGAAGTATATGTCACTCCACTTCCGATAGAGAGAGTAAGATCCTTTGAATCAGAAGTAGTAGTTCCATTAACCGTTAACTGTGGATTTTCTGGTGTCACCAACGCATTTACGACCTCAAGACTAACCGTGGCTGTTGGATTAGCAAGGTCTACACCTGTCAGCTGAGGAACAGAAACATTGATATTGACGGTGCCCTTGGAAATACCAGTGACAGTCTTTGTCAGGGTAGACGAATCTTCCGTTGTCGTTGTAGTAGCGGTCGTATCTGAAGCTTCAGCGTCAATCCCAAGCAGATTGTCAACCGCATTGGAAAGAGTCTCTTTCAAAGTGGAAAAAGCACTCTTAGCGCTTGACGTTGCATCGGTAACAGTAGCAATACCTGTTCCATCTGTGCCGTCGGAAGCTTTCTTTACACTATAAGTTGCTTTCTCATCCGTTCCTAATGCTGGCTTTACAATAGAAGTCAATGTTGCTGTCTGACCAACCAGGAGTTGCGTGACTTCTTTGTTATCTACATCAGTGAGCGTAGTAGATAAAGTACGCTGCTTACGTTTGATCGAGCCTTCACCGGCGATGAGAGTAGAAACCTTCTGCTTACCATCAGAGTCCTGCTCGTTGGAGAGATAGTAGACGGTACCATCTACAGCGTCAAGGTCTACGGTCTGATTTTTATTTTCGCCCCACGCATCATCGGTTCTGAATATGATTTTTGCAGAAGCATCTTTATCTACGGAAAATTCCTTATAGTACAGAGTCCCTGCGTTTTGTGTATCTACATAATCCGTGGCAACATTAAGTTTTGTTGTACCATTATCCAAAATAGTCTTTGTAGTACCTTTGACGCTCCACAAGTATAGATAAATCGAGTCGTCCGTATCCCACTTTGTACCATCAATTTTTACTTTATCCCAGAAATATACTCGATAGGTCTTAACATTTCCATATTTAACAGTGACCTGATCATATGAATATGTTTTAGTACTTCCGTCTGCGAAAGTAACCAGCGCTGATATGGTAACCGTATCAGATTCATTCGTCCAATCAGATGGCATCGTTGCTGTTACAGTTGCGCTTGTTGCATTTTCACCTGCGGAACTGACAGTGACATTATCATTATTGGAGGACCACCTAATTGATGTTGTTGCAACAGTCGTATTTTCAAAAGTAGATTTCAAAGAGAGGGACAGAGTATCAGAGACTGTATGACCCACTCTGGATCCTGCCAAATCCAATGTCATTGGATTCAGAGCGAATGTGCCATTCGTTGTAGACGCAGTACTTGTGACTGTAAGATTGACGCCACTATCAATCTGTGTCAGTCCATAAAGGCTTTTGAGCGTCATAGAAGATCCTGTCGCTGCATCTGCTGTTCCACGAATATAGAGTTTATTTTCCCCAGCTGCAAATGTAAAAGTCGGGCTTCCTGAGGCATCTTTCCAAGAGTTTAAGCTATTTTGATCACTGGTAACCTCGAGACCTGCAGAAGCTGCATTCCATGCTATTGTTGCATCTTTGCTCAATGTAAAAGTAAGCGTAGCAACTTCGCCAACCTTCATTGTCGTCTTGTCAAGAGATTCATCTGTAACTGAAGGGACATAGTTTGATGTATATGTTGTACCGGTTAACTGATCAAAGCAAGTTCCTTTGATATCTTTTGTATGTGTTCCGTCCCATTTATAAATCTTTCCCTTGGCAGCGGAAATATTATCTGTAATATCAGAAGTGCGCTTGTAATTATGATCGTCGATGTTCTTCCATTCATTAGTATATGTAAAGATAAAAGTGTCCGTATCGGAGTAATCACTAGAGCTTGAAACATCCCAAGCAAATATACCTTGCTCACCAGTAGTAGCCTCATGAAAGGCCATTTTACTCAAGTTATAAAGATAAAGTGTTGAAGCACCTCTCCAATCCACATCATCAGCAACAAGATTGCTAGTATCTAAGTAGATATAGCTATTATTTACAGCCGGTGCTTTCATAGGCAGTCTGTTAACAGAAAGGCTCCTAACCTGCCTGTTAGCAACACTCCGTTTTTCTTCTACTGTATCGCTGCTTTCTGTTTCTTCCGCAATAGATTCTGCTTTCGACTCAGCATTTTCCTGTGTGGCTCTATTGCTCGGATCAATTGTCTCAGAGACCGGCTTCCGATACCCATTTCCCTTAGCATTTTCATCTGCATAGTAGAGGGTGGTGTCGACGTAGAAGCCCTGAGATGTTGTTAACCCTGCCGAAACACGTCATTGAGCAGAACTTATTTTCGAAAAAGCAAAATTACCTCTTGTCGGAATCCGAAAAATGATATATAATGTCCGTAAAGACGGAGAGAATGTTTAATTAGAGGATGGAATATGGTATGGAAGAGATGGATAGTATGAGGCGAAATGTTTCTGTTGTACATGATGTAGATGGGCATCCTATTGTGATTATTAATGATGTGATTTTCAAGAGTAGAAGGGCAATAGAATGGAAATCTGTTAGAAATTACCTCAAACAATACATAGGAGATGCTATTAGTATGGCATCTTCTAGCGATGTCGTCTACATAGGTGCAGATTTGCCGAAAGAATTTACGGGGTCAAAATACACCATGTCCTTAAAGGGAACTGCTGCAAAGGCAGAGGCTAATGCAAGTCAGGGCATTCCGGAACTCATTGAGACTGCAAGTAACAAGAGTTTTCAGGAAAATAGAGAGAAAAAGCACAGAGGTGATTCTAAGAATAGGTGGTATCGTTGTGATAGCAGGTTTGCAATCCCAGTGTACGATGAAAAAGGGGAATTAGAGCGATATAATATTTTTCATCTGAAATAATTTTAGCTGCAACTTTTTTCCTACTAAAGCCCGGAAGCTCAATATCTCGCATATGTTGAAACCCTGCAAGATGGAAAAATTCTCTGGATCAAAGTTCAATTGGATGAAGTAAAGTTTTTTCTTATATCCATACGTAATGGTATAGCTAAGACTGCACATCTGCATCCAGGCATTGGCATCGTTAATGACTAATGATTCTTGATCCAAGAAATCCTCCTGTAAAAAAGAGCCCCGATTAACGGGACTCTCCAGTGTTTTCGTTTGATCAAAATGATCTATTCAGTTTGTGGTAATCACTTAACCCATGATTCGACTCCACTTACAACCGCTTACCGACACGGCCATAAGCTTCATAGCCACGATGATCAGTCTTGCTGTCATCCTTTACTTGTATCTTACCACAAATTCTTTGTAAATCAAGTCCATTCTAAGATAGTCGTTTTCTGACAATTTGAAACGTATTTTCTCCTACTTGACATTTTATTAAAATGTATGTTCTTGCCGATGCAAATATTCTACACTGATGTACTCAACTGGCAGTTACAACTTTTTCACTTAGGAATAACTGCTCAAAGCAGTTTGATACTAACTGGTCGGGGCGTGTAAAGACCATTAACTGCTCGAAGCAGATAAAGATCCTGAACTGCTCCTTTGTAAAGAAGGATGTCCTGTTATGAGCATCCTTCTTTGAGATCGCCTTTATCTTTAGGATCAGGCGACGATTTCACGTTTCTCTTTGCCAAAGACGCCGAAAATCAATGGTTCTCCTCCCCATACTTACTTAAAAGCTCATCTGCCTCTGACTCAGAGAGTGAGAACTTCTCCATAATCTTCTTACGAATCTCATCTTTAGCCATACCTTCTTCGCTGTATACATCGATTCGCTCCAAGACCTTGCCCTGAATAATACCTTTCTGGAGACCTTCCTGGAGGCCTTTCTGAAGACCATGATTCACCCCTTCATGATACATCGTCTGGCTGTCCAGCCTCGCCTTCTCGTTGTCCTCCATCATCATGAGTTTCCTCTTGTCAGCAGTAATCGTAATCATATGGAATGCCGCCTCCTTTATATAGCGATTCTTTACGGCAAGCGCTCTGACCTTCTCCCAGGTATCCGCCTTAAAAAGCTCTGCCCAGTGGACAAGTCCACTCTCGCTGTCCTCAGAAGTCGCCAGGTCTCTGTGAGTAAGGTCAATCTGATGAACGCAGAGCTTGTCACTGTAGAGACCCTCGTTTTTTATGCTTCTCATCTGAAAAATATCATGAAACTCAGGAACTCTGCCCCGATCAGGGAAATCCAGAAAGTTGATCTGAATCACAGGAGCAAGATTTGAATAATCATTATCCGGCTTCTCATCTCCAAAGGTCCTTGCCATGTAGAATAATGAGCGGTCCGCCCAGTACTTCATCGAGTACACCTGAATCTCGATATTGACGAACTCCCCGTTCTCCAGCGCCAGTTTCAGGTCAAGCACGACCCACTTAGAATCCAGCTGTTTCCCGAAATCATATGGGTTCAGCACCTGGATCTCTCCGATGCTTTCCGGATCGATGCCCAACACCGATCCCACCATTCCCTTCATGACCACCTGATCATCCTGCATGACCGCGTGGAAGAAGAGGTCATTCGTGAGCTTCACAGGCAGAGCTCCGCTTGCCTGCCTCAGCAAAGAATCCAAATCAGTATTCTGTAGTATGTCTTCAGCCATTCCCGACTCCTTTCTCAGCAGAAAATGCCTTGTATATGAGCTTTCTGAAATCAGTAACCACACCTTCCGTAAAAATCCATTTCAGTTTGGAAAATGTAGCGCAAGCCTTTCAGAAGTCTCAAGAGATCGGTAAATAAATGGCCATCTACCTACTTTATCATATAATAACACAGTGACTGGCAAAATGACAGAGATAATTAAAAGTCGGAAACATCGCCAGCAAGGCCTATGCCATCCAGACAGGCACCTTCGTTCTCATGACATCCTCCGTTTACGACGACCGCCTTTACACCATGCTCTGCACCGATGAAAATGGCAAGCTCGAGGAGGACCGCCTCGCCTACTTCTTTTTGTGAAAATGCCAAAAGGCGACAGAGTTCATCTGCCGCCTTTTTTGTGTCTCTGAGGAAGAGCTAAGTTGGGGAACCTGATCTGTTTCGAGCAGTGAAATGCATGGGGCAGTTCAAGTAATGATGTAGTTTAAGCATTCGTAACTGTTCGGGAGGGCACTTTTGCTTCGAGAAAAACATGTCCTCCTCGGCTCAAAAGAAGGCC
>OMTP01000025.1 GCA_900313955.1 uncultured Lachnospiraceae bacterium
CGGATGACGGTGGTCCAACTGTCATGTTGGACTCCATCATCTGGGTACCAGTTTATGGAGACTTATGGCGACGCATTTGCCGCAAAGTCTTGCCATCCTGGCGATCCAGGTGATACCATTTCTGTGGCTTATCCTGAAGCCGGAATCCTTTGCCAGGGTATTCTGGATATGGTTTTTTGTAGGAGCAGGGGCTGCATGTTACGTGAGCTCTCTCCTCCTGAGACCTGTTATGGACGAGATCCGGCCGGAAGAAACATGAGGGCAGAGGAAAGAACTGTATCCACGAGAGAGGATGTAGATCAATGGAGGAGCATGATGAAGGAAGAAATCAGAGCAGCATATAATGAGTGGATTGCAAAGGCAACAGCTGACCCGGACCTCTGTGCAGAGCTCGAGAAGATTGCCGACGATGAGAAAGCGATCGAAGATGCATTTTACAGGGATCTGGCCTTTGGCACCGGCGGTCTTCGCGGCGTCATTGGAGCCGGAACCAACCGCATGAACGTCTACACGGTGGCCAAGGCTTCCCAGGGACTGGCAAATTACGTGTGCGGACATTTTCCGGAAAATGCAAGGAAGATCGCGATCAGCCGCGACTCCCGCATCAAGTCGGATGTCTTTGCCAGGACGGCGGCCTGTGTATTTGCAGAAAATGGAATCGAAGTGGAAATCTACCGCGACATCATGCCGACTCCCTGCCTGTCCTACGCTGTGCGCCACGAGAAGTGCGCGGCGGGCGTTATGGTGACGGCCAGCCACAACCCCTCCAAGTACAACGGCTACAAGGTCTATGGGGCCGACGGGTGCCAGATTACGACGGAGGCGGCGGCCGAGATTCTGGGGGAGATCGAGAAGCTGGATATCTTCATGGATGTAAAGACAGGGGACTTTGACGCCCTTATGGCAGGGGGAAAGATAAAGTGGATCGACAACCAGGTTTACACGGATTTTGTCGGGGAAGTGAAGGCACAGAGCCTTCTGTGCGATGCGGAGGTGGATCGCGATGTCGCCATCGTCTATTCACCGCTCAACGGTACAGGACGTGCGCCGGTTCTGCGCACCCTGCGTGAGAGCGGCTTCACCAACATCACGGTTGTCAAAGAGCAGGAGATGCCCGACGGCAACTTCCCGACCTGTCCTTATCCCAACCCTGAGATCCGCGAGGCCATGGAGCTTGGCATGCAGTATGCCAATGCGACCCATGCCGATCTTCTCATGGCAACCGATCCCGACTGCGACCGCGTCGGCATCGCTGTGAAGAATGCATCCGGCGACTTCCAGCTCCTCACGGGCAATGAGACAGGTATGCTGCTTCTCGACTATATCTGTCAGAGAAGGCTCTCCCTCAGGAAAATGCCCGGGCATCCGGTCATGGTGAAGACGATTGTCACGTCAGACATGGCGGAACAGATCGCTGACCACTATGGCGTCCGCACGGTCAATGTTCTCACAGGATTTAAGTTTATCGGCGAGCAGATCGGCATGCTGGAGAAGGCAGGGCATCCTGAAGATTACATCTTCGGCATGGAGGAGTCCTACGGTTATCTCACAGGCACCTATGTGCGCGACAAGGATGCGGTCGATGCTTCCTTCATGATCGCCGAGATGTTCGTCTGGTACAAGAGCCGGGGAGTGAGCCTGCTTGATCGCCTGACTGAGCTCTATGAGACATATGGCTATCGTCTCAATACCCTTCATTCCTTCGCTTTTGAGGGACCGACCGGCATGGACAAGATGAACAGCATCATGGATTCCTTCCGTGGAGTCCTGCCGTCCATCGGCGGTAAGGAAGTGAAGACTCTGCTCGACTACAAAGACGGTCTTGACGGCCTTCCAAAGTCCAACGTTCTCAAGTTCCTGCTCGCAGACGGCTGCTCCGTCGTCGTCCGCCCGAGCGGCACAGAGCCCAAACTCAAGCTCTACATCAGCGTCACCGGCAAAAACTTTGATGACTGCCGCGCCCTCGAAGCCACGATGGTTGGGAGTCTTCAGGATTTCGTAAAGTGAGAGAACCCTCTGGTGCCTGTCACCAGACAGTTGCAGCCATTTCCCCGCAGATGGGGATGAGGATCCATCTGCGGGGGCTTTTTTTACCCAGGAGGAGAAGGAAAAATGATCACATATAACCGGGAAGCAAAGACATGGAAGCTGGACACTCCGCACACATCCTATGTGATGGGGCTTGTGGACGGGAAGTATCTGGCTCACATCTACTATGGGGCGAGTATCTCAGATGGCAATCTCACCTATCTTGTGCGGGCAAACGAGAATCCCTTCGTGCCGTCGCAGAATCCGGCGGAGAAGCAGGGCTTTCTGGACGTCTGCCCGATGGAATACCCCGCCTGCGGCACGGGCGATTTTCGTCAGGGCGCCATCAGCGTGGAAAATGTCTGCGGCCAGGAGGGACTGGAGCTCGTCTATAAGTGCCAGATGATCGTGGCGGGCAAGCCACCCATCCCCGGACTTCCGGCTTCCTTCGATACGAAAGCCGGTGATGAGAAGCAGGCCTCTTCCTGCGATACGCTCGTCATCACTCTCGAGGACCCGCTTCTTGGCGTCGAGGTCGATGTTCTCTACACGCCATTTGATGATGTCGATGTCATCGCCCGCAGTGTCGTCGTCAGAAATAAGGGAAGAGAGCCTCTGCATCTGACCCGTGTTCTGTCCGCCTGCCTTGATGTGGGTGGCGAGGGAGGAGAGGAGCTGCTCACTCTCTACGGAACCTGGGCGCGCGAGCATCAGATCGAGCGCCGTCCAGTCACCCACGGAGGGGAAGTGGTGGAGGCCCTGCGCGGTGAATCAGGCCACGACTCCCAGCCATTTATGGCACTTTTGTCTGAACATGCTTCCTACGAAAGTGGCCGCGTCTACGCCATGCAGCTTGTCTACTCAGGAGATCTCATGGGCCACGTGAAGGAAAATGCATTTGATTCGATCCGCATGGTGATGGGCATTCACCCGGAACATTTTGCGTGGAAGCTTATGCCGGGCGAGGCTTTCTATGCGCCGGAAGCTGTGCTCACATTTTCCGATCAGGGACTTGGGAACATGTCCCGCACTCTGCATGATTTTGACCGCACCCACCTCATCCGAAGCAAGTGGAAATTCGCGAAGCGGCCGGTCCTCATCAACAACTGGGAGGCGACTTACTTTGATTTTACGGCAGAAAAGCTCCTTCAGATTGCGCAGGAGGCATCGAAAGCAGGGATCGACATGCTGGTCTGTGACGACGGATGGTTCGGCCACAACCGCAATCAGCCGTCCGGTTCTCTCGGCGACTGGTTCGTCAATGAGGCCAAGATGGAGGGCGGGCTCGCTCATCTGGATGCGGAGCTGCGAAAACTTCACATGAGGCTTGGCCTCTGGTTTGAGCCGGAGATGATTTCTGTCGACTCCGACCTCTACCGCGCTCATCCCGACTGGGTTCTGCAGCTCAAGGGCCGCACGCCTTCCCTCTGCCGCGACCAGTACGTGCTTGATTTTTCCAATCCGGCTGTGATCCGCTATCTCATTGATTCCATCGAAAAAGTGCTTCGGTCAGCTCCCATTGCCTACATCAAATGGGATATGAACCGACCTCTGTCCGACGTGGGATCGAATTATCTTCCTGCCGATCAGCAAAAGGAGATCTGGCACCGTCATGTCCTGGGGATCTACAAGATTCAGGAGACGCTCCTTTGTGATTTTCCTGACTTGCTCATTGAGAACTGTTCGAGCGGCGGTGCCCGCTTTGACGCCGGCATGCTCTATTACTCGCCCCAGATCTGGTGTTCCGACGATATGGACCCGATCGAGAGGGCAATGATTCATGAGGGAACGGAGCTCATTTATCCGGTGTCAGCGATGGGATCCCACATATGCAAGACCCCCAATGACATCACCGGAAGAAATGTGCCTTTTAGAACGAGGGCATTTTCAGCCATGATCGGAACGTTCGGGTATGAGCTCGATATCACGAAGCTCCCGGGGGAGGAGCGGGCTCTGATCCGTGAGCAGGTCGCGTTTTACAAAAAGGTCATGCAGCCGCTTGTCCTTGAGGGAGACTATTATCGCCTGGAATCGCTGCGCATAAACGGCGCTTTTGATGCCCAGATGCTTGTGAGCAAAAATAAAAGAGAAGCCGTCGTCTTCTTCCTTCAGGGGCTGGCCCGACCCAACACAAAGAGCCGTCTTCTGCGCCTTCAGGGGCTTGATCCGCTGAGAAACTACAGGATCGAAGAGGTGAAATTCGGTTCGGATTCTGAGGGCAATTCTTCTGACTGGATGGATGGGCCTGTCCTGGGAGGTATGGACGGCGCGGTTCTCACCGGCGACACCCTCATGCACGCGGGCATCCTCATCGAGCACGCCCGCATTGATTTCTGGTCCACGATGGTCCACTTGAAGTCGTAAGATCAATATAGACACCCCGGCAGTAGAAGGTATTTGTCTCTTGCCGGGGCTTTTCGATTTATGAGGAAGTCCTGGCTTTTACCGCGTCGACCAGGACCTGCATTTTTGCGTTCAGGGGACCGATAACGATTCCGGCATTGACTGCTGACTGGCACGAGTTGATGAGAGCAAGAGCTTCTGCGATCGCCTCATCAGTGATCTCGGAAAATGCCGGCAGCGACACGACCCGGGACGCCAGTTTTCTGGCCAGAGGGTAGTCGACGTCGTTCTCGTACAAAATGCCCGCTGCGAAGGGGACGCCCTCGCGGACGAGCTTTCTGAACATGGGAATGCCGGTCCCGCCGGAGGAGAGCACGAAAACCTGAGGCTCCCCATAAGGCGGTTCCAGCTCCGCCGATCCGGTCAGGGGATCGTAGGAACCCCTGTTGATTCCAAAGAGGCTGCCGATGGCAGGGCAGGATGGGACCAATAGGAAATCCTCAGGGGTTCCGATCGTGACTTTGTGGTTTTTGCCGATGAGGAGGATTCGGTCGGAGATCTTCATGGCAAGGTCGATCTCGTGGAGAGACATGACGACGGTCATGCCCTCAGTGCGGGCGAGCTTCCGCACCAGCATCATGAGATTCAGCTGAAAGCGGATGTCGAGGAAGGCTGTGGGCTCGTCGAGGATGAGAAGACGAGGCTCCTGGCAGAGGGCCCGTGCGAGAAGGATTCTCTGCTTCTGGCCGTCGGACAACTCGGCGAAGGGACGGTCTCTGAGACCTTCCGCGTCTACATAGGCGAGTGAGCGGTCGATCATCGAGCGGTCGCGGTCCGTGAGGTGTCCCATGCGGCCTGTGTGGGGGTAGCGGCCGGCAGCAACAAGATCAAAGGCTGTCATGTGTCCGCCCCTGACTGATTCTGTGAGAAGACAGGAGCGCAGGCGGGCCATTTCCTCGGGAGCATACCTGTCTGCATCGTGTCCGACAAAAGAAATCCTGCCGCTGATTTTCTTCAGCTGCCCGATGATGGTCTTGAGGAGGGTGGACTTGCCCGCCCCGTTGGGGCCGATGATAGAGATGATCTGGCCCTTTGCGGCGAGAAAATCAAGATCTGTCAGAAGAGCCCTGCCGTGATAGCCGCAGGAGAGATCGGAAAGTTCAAGGACGGCATCATTTTCCATATCGATTACTTTTCCTCCCTTTCGGTCACCATCATGACGATGACGACAGGTGCGCCGAGGACGGCGGTCACGGTGCTGATGTTGAGCTCGGTCGGTGCGAAGATGGTGCGGGCGATGAGGTCGGCGCCAAGGCAGAAGAGGGCACCGCCGAGAAAGGTCACGGGGATCACGAGCTGGGGGCGCGATGTTTTGAGTAGCATCTGGATGAGATAAGGCACTGCCACGCCCACGAAGGAAATGGGTCCCGCGAAGGCGGCGACGGTCGCCGACAGGACACTCGAGATCAGAATGAGCAGGACTCGAAAGACGCGGACATTGACGCCCATGCTGGCCGCATAGTGCTCCCCCAGCATGAGGGCGCTGATGGGTTTGGCAAGGAAAATGGCGCAGGTGAGGCAGCCCGCGACAGTCAGCGTCGCCGGCAGGACCTGGGCCATATTGGCTCCTGAGAAGCTGCCCTGAGACCAGTTGTGGAGATTAACGATGTCGGAGTCGTCGGCAAATGTAACGACGAAATCGGTGAGGGCCGAGCAGATGTAGCCGACCATGATGCCGGCCACAAGGAGCGACGCCATACCGTTCACCCGCCTTGCGATGAGGAGAATGAAGAGCATGACAAGCATGGCTCCCGCGAAGGCTGCAGCGATCATGCCGAAAGAAGACAGAGTTCCCGCCGCATTCATAACAGCGACCATGAGAAGGGCGACTGTGAGCTTACTTCCCGAGGAGATGCCCAGGATGAAAGGGCCTGCAATCGGATTGCCGAAATAGGTCTGCAATAAGAAGCCGGACAGGGCCAGAGCTCCGCCCAGAACCATGGACAAGATGGCTCTGGGCAGGCGGATCTGCAGGATGATGCTTGTCTCGCTGGCGTCCGCCCCGCGCCCTGTGAGCACCTGCCAGACATGTCCCGCAGGGATCTTTACGCTTCCGATGCACAAGGATGCTGTAAAGAGGGCCGCAAGTGCGACAGCGAGTCCCAGAATGACTCCTGTGGTTCGACGATTTTTCATTTTGTACTCCTAAGGCACAGGCGTGCAGCAAGTGCCCACATGTGTGGGTGAAAGCACTTGCTGCATCCCGGTGCCATCAGTTCAGCTGACTTTTGTGAAGAACGGACTGTCTGTGGCGCCACCTGTGAGGATGTCGTGGAGACCGGTGATGATGTCGGCGACGGCATCGGAGGCCTGGTACATGGAGGACTGAGCGACCCATACGTCGCCGCTCTTCACGGCTTTGAAGTCGGCGAGAGCAAGACTCTTCCTGGTGAGCTGAGCGATGGAGGTGACCGGTGTCTCAATGGCTGCGTTGTAGATGAGGACGTCGGCGTCTTTGGCCGTGGCATAAAATTCCTCCATGGTCAGCGTCACGCTGCCGCTCTTGGAATTCGGATTTTTATTCTGCAGGTCTTTGAAGATGTATTCGCCCCCTGCCATCTCGATCATTTTCGGGATATAGTCTGCACTCTTCCTCACAACTGCCCGTCCCTGGGAGTCAATATAGAAAAATGCGACCGTCTTTCCAGCTCCATTTCCTTTGATCGAGGAGACCTTCTGCTCTTCCTCACTGAACATGTGTTTCGCCATCTCGTCCTTACCGGTGAGGGCACCGTAGACTTTTATCCACTCAGCCCGCCCCATGGGGTCGTCCTCATAGCTGGACAGATCCATCATGACAGGAATCCCAAGTTCTTCGAGTTTTTCTTTGACGGCAGGCGTGTGCAGAATCATGGTCGACTCAATTGCCAGGTGTGTCTCGTTCTTTAAGAGCTGCTCGTACTGGGGCGCACTGTACTTGCCGGCATAGCGAAGCGACCCGTCTGCAAGGCCATCCCTCGCTTCATCGATGGTCCACTCCGACGTCGTCGCTCCGACATAAGTGAGCGAGTCCATAGCGTCAAGGCTCACAAAATGCGCCATCGCCGCGGTTGCCGCCAGATAGCCGTTGGTGAGAGGCGCCTCAAGAATGGTGCAGGACGAGGAATCGGAAGCAGGAGTCTCCACTTGCTTTTTTGCCTTCCTGTAGAGGTCATTTCCGGATGTTATCAGAAAATGCGAGCCATCCGAGAGGGACAGAAGTGTGTATCTATCCTTTCCTTCTCCATCCGTCAGCTTCTGCAACTGAAAATGCGTGGCAAATGCATTTTCTTCTGTCTTCCTCACGGTGTAACCATCCGGGACATAGGTCTGCCAGTCTTCTTTGACTGCATCTGCATTTTCAATATTTTCCGCAGAAGAAGTCGTGGAAGATGCTTCCCCGGAGGAGGAAAAAACCGTGATCTTGTAGGCAATCTCATAGGGCTTGCTCATAGCCGTCGTGTCTGCCGTGACGTCGATGGGCATGTCGAGCGCGGTGATGGGGATCGTAAAGCGGGAGTGCTCATCAGAGCCGTCGTAGTCCTCGGGCGTGTACCTGGTCCCATCGACGATCATGTAGTCATAGTTGGGAGAGCTCCATGTGATGACCGCCGAGATCTTGCCGTCATCAACCGTCACTGTCGTTGGGGACTCGATCGTTGCCCTGCCGGATCCACCTTCCAGTTTCACCGGAAGCTGGTAGGATCCATCCGCCAGGGTGCCTGCAACTTCTGATGCAGTCGATGCCGCTTCAGAAGGTTCAGGATTTGTTGCTGCTGTATTCTTCGAACTGCATCCCCATACAAAAGTACTGACAGCTCCCAAAAGAACTGCCAGTACAAGGGAAGATACGGTCCGCATCTTCTTATTTTTCATTCGTATACCTTCGATTCGTCTGGTGACAGGCACCGGACAATTTAGAATGGTTGTAACTGTTCAGAAGGGCACTTTTGCTTTGAGAAAAACATTCTACACTCCGTTTCGGTCGGCTGCTCTTCGAACGTCCACTGG
>OMTP01000159.1 GCA_900313955.1 uncultured Lachnospiraceae bacterium
CCTTTGAGGGGTGGCCGCGAAGGAAGTGCTTTTTCGAGGCAGTTCTGGCTGACCCCTGAACTGTAACGGCCAACCCACGGGGACGTATCTTGTGGGTTCACAGGTTACTGCTCACTCGTCAGGCAGTTTGGAATGGGATGGGGACGGAGCTGAAGCAGCTCCGTCCCCATAGACTTATCTCAGGCAGATCATTTTCCTGTGGAAGACCTGAGAGAGGATATCTTTATTGTTCACAAGTTCTGTGCCTGGCCGGCAGAGGGCGGCGGCGAGATCCGCACGACCGACTGCAAGCTGAGTAAAGGTATCTATTGTAACGCAGAGGTCTGATCTCCCGCTTCCTTTTGAATCTGACAGAAGTGGGGTGACGCCAACGGATTCTGTCTGTCCATCTCTATATGTGACTTTGTAAATGCCGCTATTCTCAGGCATGAAGCTGTCGGTTACCTGAATGGTATAAGCACCGTGTCCCTGCGGCTGCCGAAGAACCTGAAGAACAGCTGTCACGTCGAGTATACGTGCCATGAAATGTCCTTCGAGCATCCGCTTGACATCACCGCTCTCAGGCAGGATGAGGCTCAGATCCGTGTTGTCCATGAAAGAAACTTTGACGTCCCGGAATTTTGCCCGCATGCTGTAAATAAAGCCGAGCATATTCTGGAGGACAAGCGGGCTGTCGTAGACAATCTCTTTGATCTTCATGGTGCCAATAAATGGGCCATCATCGCCGGGAACAAAGACGAAACTCAGATAGCCTCGGGGCGTACCATTTTCATCCGTAAAAAGATAGGTGTAGGTCGTGCGGTCGCTGTCCCAGAAGTCGCGCTCACCGAACTCGCCATTTTCATGATATGTCCAGTTCCTCTCGGATCCGACGCGGGCAAAATTGATGGGCGTGGTGAAACGCCCGTAGAGGCTGCGGAGGGTATTGACGTCTTCCTGTGAGCTCACCTGTCTTACATGCATGAAGCAGGTGAAAGGAGCAAACTGCTCTATGGCGGCCGTCTGTTCCACATCTTCGGAAATGAGATCGAACCCGTATCTTCTGTAAAATGAAAAAGAGAAGGGGATTAAGATGGCAAATATGTCTCCGCGACGTTTCATCGCCGCAAGAACGGTATGCATCATGGCAGTGACGCAGCCGTGACCGCGGGCCTCCGGGAGTGTTCCGACCATGTGGAGTTCGCCGACAGAAATCATTTTCTTTTCGAACATAAGCCGGTGGCGCAGTGTCTCAATGGCACCAAGCATTTTCCTGCCATCGAAGTAGCCCCAGGTATCCAGATCACGTGGTTCTTTTCCGGCGGCCTGGGAACGACATCTTTCTTCGCACTCCTTTTCGTTCCATGGGTGCAGGAAGGCTGTCGCGATGAGGTGTTCACTTTCCAGCCACTCCTGCCATGTATCGAGATGCCTGACAGCAAGATACCGCTCCACAAGCATGCGGTCGGGCGGCAGCCAGTCCACACTTGCAAGATGTTCGCGGTCGAGCCAGCGCGCATCCTCATGCTCGAGAAGATCGAGATGGCCACTCACGACCCTGCACAGATAACACTCCATTGTGATGTGGAAGGTTGGATAGTCGTAGTCGACCGTGTCGATGTACCGCACGACTTTGATCGTTGTGTTCAGCTCCTCCTTGATCTCTCTTGCAATTGCATCTTCCGGGCGTTCTCCGGGTTCGACTTTGCCACCTGGGAATTCCCAGCCATCCTTAAATTCACCGTATCCCCTCTGGGTCGCGAAGATGCGCCCTTCCTTTTCAATCATTGCACAGACAACATGGATCTGTTTCACAGTGTTTGCCAGTCCTTTCTTCCTGATCATGGACCCAGTATATCATAAACGACATCAGGAATGTCCTGTATCTTTATCAGGCAGATGATCTTATCACTTTTCTCGTTACAATTCACTGGTCTGCCGACGGGAAGGACTCGGAAAGCACTTCCTCCGCGTCCACCCCTCAAGGGTTCGCTTCGGAATTGCTTTTCAATTGCTCACTCGTCGGCGGTTCTGAATAGTTACGGTAGAAAGAGTATTTCTCGAGAATGGATCACCACCTTTGAATTATGCTTCATGCAATGCCCAAGGGGCATATCAGTCAGCATAGGCATTAGTTCTCAGATCTCTTTCTTGCAACCAGGACAACTGCTGCACCTGCAACAAGGATTGCACCAAGTATGTAGAAGATTGTGGTGCCGATACCACCGGTGGTAGGAAGTTCAGAACCCTTGTAGTTGGTGATGTCAGAGGTAAGAGAACCAGTGGCTGTATCAGACGTAGCTGTAAATGTTGCACTGCCTGTCCAAGCTGTACCATCTTCCTTAACCTGGGTGCCCTTAAGGGAAGTAAGCGTAGGATTGTCTGACTCTGTCTCGTGTTCAGCAGTAATGGTGAAGAAGATATCGTCCATGGTGTTGTAGCCGTTCGGAGTTGTCGTCTCGGAAAGCTTGTATTCACCATCGTCAAGGCCTGTGAATGTGAAGACAGAATTCTTTGTTCCATTTGTTGCATCAGAAATTGTCTTATATGGCTTATTTTCGCCAGAACCAAGAGGAGTTACATCAGTCCAGGAACCATTAACTTTCTTGTAGAGAGTGAAGTCTGCGCCTGCAAGAGCTTTATTTGTAGAGTCAACCTTGTTGAATACTGTCTTATATGTGAAGACAATGTTCTTGTCATGAGGTGAGACTCGTGTCCGTTGTTTGCTTATTTGGATTACTTTTGCCACAAAACACGATCTCATCACGGACCAAATATCAGCACTCTGGTGGTTACTGTTCACTCGTCAGCCAATGGGAGCCCTTTGGAAAGCATTTCCGGAGTGGACCTTTGAGGGGTGGCCGCGAAGGAAATGCTTTCCGATGGGTTCCCTAGCTGACCCGTGAACAGTAACCTCTGGTGAATTGACAGGGTTTTGGCTCATTCCTGGAGGTTGTGTGGTATGAGTTTCTTCTTGTTATAATATGTAAAATTCCCCTCCATGAGATTGCTCACAGAGGGGAATGGAGTTATTTAGCTCTATACAGGAATGTTACTGCCTGTGCTCTTGTGCACGGATCATTTGGACTAAAGGTAGTTTTTGATGTTCCTCCGGTAATATTCTTCAGGAGAGCCCATGCTACAGGCGTTGCATAATAGGCATTCATGTCGACATCCGTAAAGGTGAGGGAATCGGCGGCGACATCCTCGTGGGTACTTGCCTTGTAGAGGAAGGTCACAATCTGACCTCTTGTACAAGCTGCGTTCGGGCTAAAGGTTGTTACAGACGTACCTGTAGTAATTTTATTCTTCACCGCCCACTTAACCGCATTTTCATAATAAGAACCTGCCTTAACATCTGTAAATGGCATCTTAACATCACTCACGTTTGGAGAACCAGCCTTCTTGTAGAGGAGGGTTACGATCTGCCCTCTTGTACAGGTAGCGTTGGGACTAAAGGTTGTTGTGGATGTACCGCTTGTGATCTTGTTATCAACAGCCCATTTGACAGCTTCTGCATAATACTTGTCCGCCGGGACATCTGTGAAAGCAGGCGTATCGCTCGGCTTCGGAGTTACTGTAGGAGTCGGGGTTGGCGTTGTGCTCGGGTTTGCGCCAGGTGTTGTTGTCGGAGTTGGAGTCGGTGTTTCAGTCGGCTTCGTCCCGTCCGTCTTATTGGCGAGAACAAAATCGCTGAAATGAAGCAGTGTAAATGAGATGGTCCCATCACTGTTGATACGTACAGGAACAGACTCGAAGCTCTTCGTTGTATGAACAAAATGCAGAACAACTAATGTGATATCAGCTCGCAGCCCTTCGGGAACCTTCATGGTCACGGTTACTGGAAAGTACAGATTGCCGTCGGCGTCCGCCTTATTTGCTCCCGTCAGATCCATACCGAACTCAATGGAGTTCTTATAAATGTTCTTATCGTATTGTCCGGCGAATTAAACGCGACTCCATCCGGCACTTTATTCGTGGCTGTTTA
>OMTP01000041.1 GCA_900313955.1 uncultured Lachnospiraceae bacterium
TCCTCTGATCGCTGTATGAATAGTGGCGCTCATTGGTCTGCATGGAGTGTCCAAGAATGAGGCAGCGCTCAAGCCCATCTATATTCTCGTTGATGAGTTGAGCATTCAAAGCAACACGAAAAGCGTGGTTGTTAGTGATTTCAATACCGAGGCTCTTACATACCCTTCTCAAGTGCTGCATGTATGAACCCTTGAGAATTGCTCTGCCGTTTTTATTGTGGAGGATGTATTCCGATTCGCCGGGCAGATTTTCCGCAATGCGTAGAGCTTCTTCGCACGCAGTTGTTATAGGAAAGTATCTGCCGCCGCGTGGTCGCTGCCGCTGATCTTTTGTAAAGCCTAAGTCAACATGCTGCTGATGGCCTGAGCTTCTGTCCGTGCGTTGTTGACTGTGAACATGAAGGTATCCATCAACGATGTCCTTCTTTTTGAGAGAAGCAATTTCTCCCGCTCTCATTCCCGTTGCCATTGCAAACAGCATTGCTACCGAATGAGGGTTGCTCTGATCTGAAAGGGCATATTCCCGCAGCTTTGCGGTTTCCTCTTCGGAAAAAGACTTTTCCTCGTGTGTCTTGACGTTGAGATCGCACTGACTGGCATAATCGGTGTACTTGATGAACTCAGCGGGGTTCTCTTGGCACAGCTTCTTTTCGCGTCCGAAGTCAAATACGGCTCTAATAAGCTGTAGGGTTTTCTTCAGTGCTTCTTGTTTTGGCCGTTCCGGCATATAGTCTGAAACCAGCCAGTCACGGAGCTCGTCTTCTGTAATCTCTGTGATTACTTTGTTCCGGATTCCTTCGCTGAGAAAGCCAAAGTGCCGTTTGTCCTCCCTCAGAGTTTGATCGGTCCGGCCGTCACGTCTTTTCTTGTCTTCCAGCATCATGAAGACGTCTTCAAAGGTTTTCTCGGCATCATCCTGCGCTTTGTAAAAATTATAGAGCCAGGTATACAGTTCTTCTTCTGTGTTGGCCTCCACCACCTTTCTTCTCTCATCCACGTACACGTAGGTCTTCCACTTACCGTCTTTGTACTTGCTCTTGGAGTGAATTTGCGAGATCATGCGTGGATGGCGTTCTTTTACATAGTTTCGCTTCGCTTTGGTGAGCATTTCCATCACCTGGGCGTTTTCGGGATCGCTGCTACGCAATAATAGCACAACATCCTGCATCAGAGAAGCCAATGAGGCACTGGTGCTGTATTCTGTTTTCATGTAGTGCCTCACCGCCTTTCTGTTATCTTCAATTAACAGTATAACAGTATAGACACGATAAATGAATTTACATAGACATATACAATTTTGCGAACATAAAATTATTTTTACATGAAACACTTGATTTTAATGATGTTTTTGTACTATAATCGCTTATACAAAAAGTCAAAAACTTATACATTCTAATTCTTGGAGATTATACATATGGAGAAGTTCACAATTTATCAACTCACAAAGTACTATGTGGATAGATATCACTTGCCAACTGATAATCGCGCCGGAACGCCCGCGCATGAAGATGATGGCATGGGAGCATACTACACGCAGATCGTACGTATTTTGAAGAACTGCACCGTTGGCGAATGGTCCTTATATGAGGCTATGAAACCTAAGGACGAGAAATCAACGACAAGAGTTATTACACTGGAGGATTTTGAACGCCATTGTCTGGAAGCTTTTGCAGACTACATCTTGAAGAAGTACCCTAAAGAGCATGATGACGCTCTTCTTCTTGCAGATATGGAGCGATGGAAGATTGATTACGATAGTAGATACTGGCAGGAGAAAGCCGATGAAGCTATCCAGGCACAGAATGCAGCACTGGAACAGGGGCTTTTCATTCCCGGCGAAGAAGTAACGTATGAGGATGGCGCTGCAAAAGCTTGGACAGAAGAACGAAAAACTTTTGATGAAAAGGTCGAAGCTAAGGCGTCTATGCTGATGTTGGAAGGCCTTTTCAATAAGGTCTACGGGGAGTTCCTTTGGGATAAACTCCGCGAAGATATGATGAACGAAGAACCGCTATCTGGTTCTACCTACAATGCAGAAATCACAGCTGAGACTATGAGGGCGAGCGCTCGTCTCAAGAGCTTTCAGAACTATATCGGGAAAAAGACGGAATGACCGTGTTTTTGCTCAGGACACATTTTCAACGGTAAAACAGTACGCAGAGGGACAAAACATGCGTCAGCGTAAACGAGAGACGCATAAAACGAGCATTCTAAACGAAGGCACCTGCCGCGAAAGCAGGTGCCTTTTTCGAACCGCCCGGTAACGAACGTCCGGCGACGATCCAACACCCAGGGGTCCTCTATAATGACTCCCGTGGAGCGGATGCGCCGCTTTTTGTTATAGTTATTTTTCTGTATCGTGTAGACGAAACAACAAAATTGTGCTATAATGTGGAACGATATAGGTTTTGATGATACCCCCGAAGGAGGTTACGATATGCCCAGAGCCAAGAAGGATGCAAAAGTCCTGAACGTAAAGCTTGCAACGCCGGTCTACGATCAGCTGGAGGAGTTCTGCGAGGAGAGCGGAATGTCCAAGACTGTAGCCGCCGAGAAGATCTTCACACAGTTTTTCCACGAATACTTTGAGCGTCCAGCGGACGAGCGGACGATTTTTCAGCATGGCGTAAAGGAGTGATGGACGGCCTATGGCTTCGATTGAAATTATAACGAATGCCTGGCCTGTACGGGATGTGCTCCCCCTGCTCCTCACCGATCGAAGCGCGAAGAAGAACATCATCTTCGCAACCGAAAGCTATGCGGATCGAGGCGTGGACTACGGAGCCAAGAACCAGATCACAGAACAGGTATTAAGTTTTGCCGGGCGCTGCATCATACAGCCACGAGTTCTGAAGGACGCGGAGGAGCAGCTGCTTCGCACGAGGAAAAAGGCAGAAGTATTCACGCCTGCATGGGTGTGCTGCCTGATGAATAACTACGCCGATGAAGAGTGGTTCGGCAGGTCGGATGTGTTCGGTCAGCTGAAGGATCAGGAGTGGACACCCGCTGAAGACCCGATTGAGATGCCGAAGGGGAAACGATGGCAGACCTACGTGGACTCCCGCCGCTTGGAGATCACCTGCGGAGAAGCCCCCTACCTCGTCAGCCGGTACGACATGGCAACGGGCGAGATCATCCCGATTAAGGATCGAATCGGCATTCTGGACCGGAAGCTGCGGATCGTGAACGAGAACGCGGCAACGGAAGAGGAATGGCTGAAGTGGACGCTGAGAGCATTTCAGGCTGTATACGGCTACGAGTACCAGGGAGATAACCTGCTGGTTGCGCGGATAAACCTGCTGCTCACGTACATTGACTACATGCAGGAACGTTGGGACCGCAAGCCAACGAAGAAGGAATTAGAAGAGGTCGCGAAGGTCATCAGCTGGAACCTCTGGCAGATGGACGGCCTGAAAGGGGCTATCCCGCTGGGAGCCCTGTACGAGCAGTATCACCAGTTGACCATCTTCGACATCTTCGGGATGGATGACAGTGCCGGAGAAGATGAGCCGGAAGAATATATTCCCTGCCGTGTATATGATTGGCGGGGTCAGAATAAGAGCGTTGAGTTCAATGCGTTTCGGGAAAGGAGAAACGGCAGCATGAAGTTCGATTTTATCATCGGCAATCCGCCGTATCAGGAGGAAGTCGAGAACAACGGTAGGGCTAATCCGATATATAACCTTTTCATGGATGCAACTTATGAAATATCGGATCATGTTCTACTGATTACACCAGCGCGTTTCCTTTTTAATGCTGGACAAACTCCAAAAGCATGGAACAGGAAAATGCTGAACGACAATCATTTTACAGTCCTTCAGTATGTGCAGAACAGTAAAACAGTGTTTCCTAACGCAGAATTAACTGGTGGAGTATGTGTTTCATATAGAGATGCAAATCAAGACTTCGGAGCCATTGAAGAGTTTACACAATTTGAAGAGTTAAATAGCGCACTGGTAAAGATTAAAGCGCATCACGAGAGTAGTTTCTCGGAAATAATCGTCGGTGCTGTTCCGTACAGATTTAGTGCAGTTTTAGAAAGAGAACATCCTGAGCTAACAGAGGTTATAGGGAAGTCTTATGACCTTAGAACAAATGTACTGGATAAGCTTCATAATATTTTGTTCTTTGATGCAGTGCCGGACGATGGCTATGAATATGTTAAAATGATCGGTTTGTTGAACGGGAAAAGAACAGAATTATATATCCGCAGAGACTATGTTGTTGATAGTTCTGACATCCTGTACAAGTATAATCTTCTGCTCTCTGAGTCAAATGGAGCAGCAGGCACTATAGGTAAACCAATACCTGCAAGAATAATAGGCGAAGCCATTACTGCAGAACCAGGAGTAGGTCAGACACAGACGTTTATAAGTATCGGAGCTTTCAATAATATTGAAGAGATGTACTCCGCAGAGAAATATCTTAAAACGAAGTTTCTTCGTGCACTTCTTGGAATTAGGAAAGTTACCCAACATAATCCGAAGGAGACGTGGCGGTTAATTCCTCTTCAAGACTTTACAGCAGCGTCTGACATTGACTGGTCTCAGAGTGTCGCCGGGATCGACCGTCAGCTGTACGCCAAATACGGCCTGTCCGATGAAGAGATCACCTTTATCGAGACTCACGTAAAGGAGATGGAGTGATATGGCAGTCTACGCAGCACCGAACATCCAATCCTTTATAAAAGTCGAGCCGATGATTTATGCCTACGATACGCCCGGCGTAACGTATCATGACGGCTGGATCAAGATCGGCTATACGGATAAGCAGACGCCTGAACAGCGCATCAAGCAGCAGACCCACACGGCACATATCAATGCCCGTATGCTCTGGAAAAGCATTGCGCGCTACACGGACAACTCAGGGCAGTCCTTCAAGGATACGGATTTTCATGCGTTTCTGGAGTTTGACAAAGGCGTAAAACGTGAGCCGCATACAGAGTGGTTCGAGACGGATAAACATACCTCCCGTGACTACTTCGATGAGTTCGCTGCCCGTGGTACCATGGATCAGTACGAGCAGAAGCTCTCCTATACTCTTCGCGATGAACAGGAAGAAGCCGTCCGCATGACTAAGGCTTACTTCGAAGGCGGCGGCACGGAGTTCCTATGGAACGCGAAGCCCCGCTTCGGCAAAACACTTACGGCATATGATCTGGTTCGGCGGATGGGGCTGACCAAAGTCCTGATCGTGACGAACCGGCCATCCATCGCCAACTCATGGGCGGAAGACTTCAAGAAGTTCATCGACTGGCGCGGGGAATTGTCCTTCGTGTCGGACACCGATGCGCTGGCAGGTAAGCCAGGTGTTTTATCTCGTGAAGAGTTCGTATCTCGCTTGCATACTGAGGGAAAGGGCATGATTGCCTTTGAGTCCTTGCAAGGGCTGAAAGGTTCCGTCTACTTCGGCGGCAAGTTTGACAAGCTGTCCTGGATGGCGAAGGAATACAAGGATAACCGAGGGGAAAAGCATCACGGCATCGACTTCGACCTGCTCATCATCGATGAGGCACAGGAAGGGATCGAGACCATGCGCACGGAGCGTGCGTTCAACAATATCTCCCGCAAGTACACCCTGTATCTGTCTGGCACTCCGTTCAAGCAGCTGGCCTCTGCCCGCTTCTCTTCCAGTCAGATTTATAACTGGTCCTACGCCGATGAGCAGGAGCGCAAGGAAAGCTGGGAGGGCGAGGGCTACAATCCCTATGAACCCCTCCCGCGCCTTGCCATGTATACCTATCAGCTGTCTTCTATGATACGCGAGCGGATCGGACACGCTGACCTGGATACAGAGGAATACACGGATTATGCCTTTGACCTGAACGAGTTTTTTGCCACGAACGAGACAGGTAAGTTCGTTCACGAGGCTGAAATAAAGAAGTTCCTGCACGCACTGTCAACGCAGGAAAAGTACCCCTTCTCGACGCCGGAGCTGCGGAAGGAGCTCTCTCATACCCTTTGGTACCTCAACCGTATTCAGAGCGTGGAAGCACTGGAAAAACTGCTGGCTGCGGACCCTGTGTTCAGCGAATACCATGTTGTGAAGGTCGTCGGAGACGGCAGTTCCAACGAGGACGAGGACGCTGCTGCCAAGAAGAATTTCGACCGTGTCAAACAGGCCATAGCGACTCACGACAAGACGATCACGCTGACCGTGGGCCAGTTGACCGTGGGCGTAACGGTTCCCGAGTGGTCGGGGGTGCTGATGCTCTGCAACCTGAAAAGCCCCTCCTCCTACATGCAGGCGGCGTTCCGGGCGCAGAACCCGTGCATGCTCACGGTAAACGGTGAGACCTTCCAGAAAGAGACGGCCTACGTCTTTGACTTCGATCCGGCAAGAACGCTGATTATTTTCGATGACTTTGCCAACAACCTGAACGCCGATACTGTGAACGGGCGCGGCACCACCGAGGAACGCAAGGAGAACATCCGCAGGTTGCTCAACTTCTTCCCTGTACTTGGCGAGGACGATGAGGGCCGCATGATCGAACTGGATGCGGCGGCTGTCCTGTCCATCCCGAGAAAGCTGAAGTGCCAGGAAGTGGTCCGCTCTGGCTTCATGTGCAACTACCTGTTCAACATCGGTAACGTCTTTGGCGCGCCGGCAGCGATTCAGGCCATCGTGGAGAAGCTTCAGACTGCCCACGAAGACAAGCACAAGGACAACAAGGAAGCGCTGGACAACATGGGCGATATCCATGTTGGCGAGGATGGCGAGGTAGAGGTCCCCGAAGAGATCGTTATCGGACAGGCTCAGAACTACTTTGCCGACAAGCAGTACGAGGACGTGCCGGCAATACAGGAACAGGCCGAGACGATGCTGCATGAACAGCCCGCTGATTATGGCAAGACCTCCGCTGTAGACGATCATCTGAAAAAGATTGCCGACAGTGTGAAGGAAGCCGTTAAGGAACGTGTCGCACCGGTCATGGAGGACTACAACCCGAAGAAGGCTGCCAAGAACCGCATTGAGACTCAGGTTGACCGTGAGATCGAGCACACCTTCCAGAAGATCGCCGATGATTATAAGCAGGAAGAGTCCATTGCCCGTGCAGAGCTTGATCGTAAACGGCAGGAGGCACAGACAGAAACGCAGGTCAAGGAAGCCGAGACCGCGTTCAATGACCGTATGCAGAGCTTCCTGGAAGCCACTATGGAGGCTGCCAAGGAGCAGATTCAGCAGACCATGGATGAGAAGCCGAAGGAAGTTATCGAGCATCTGGAGAAGAACAAGGCTGAGTCCGCAAAGCGCGACGCCGAAGAAGAAATCCGTGCTCATCTGCGTGGGTTTTCCCGTACCATCCCCAGCTTCATTATGGCATACGGGGATGACGGCCTGACGCTTGCCAATTTCGATGACTACACCGAGGATGACGTGTTCCTGGAAGTCACCGGTATCACGGAGGATGATTTCAGGTTCCTTCGGGACGGCGGTGATCGTCTCAACCCCGAGACCGGCGAAATGGAGCATTGGGAAGGACACCTGTTCGACGAGACTGTCTTCAATGACTCTATCCGTGAGTTTCTTCGGAAGAAACAGGAGCTTGCCGATTACTTCGATGAGACCCACACCGAGGACATCTTTGACTACATCCCGCCGCAGAAGACGAACCAGATCTTCACTCCGAAGCGGGTGGTGAAGATGATGGTGGACGAACTGGAGAAGCAGAACCCTGGATGCTTCGATGATCCGACGAAGACCTTTGCCGACCTGTACATGAAATCTGGCCTGTATATCACGGAGATCGTAAAGCGTCTGTATAACAGTGCGGCCATGAAAGCAGCGATCCCGGACGATAAGGCAAGGGTGCGGCATATCCTTCAGAAGCAGGTCTACGGTATGGCCCCGACGCGTATCATCTACCTGATCGCCACGAACTACATCCTCGGCTTCGATGAGACCCTGAAGAGCGAGAGTCACAACTTTGTGGAGGCTGACGCTGCGGAGGCTTCGAAGAACGGGACACTTGCAGAACTGGTGAACAAGAGCTTCGGATAACGAAGCGGATTACAACTGAACAGAAGATATTTGCTTGCCCACGGAACATTCCGCGGGCAAGCTTTTTTGTTTGTACAACCTATCGTGTAGAAATGTATAAATATTTTTGTTTTTGTCTAAGCAAAATATCTGTAATACAAGTGAATAATCGCTCTTTTGATGTACTATTGTATATGTCCATGTAAATGGCTATTCTCTGACTAAGAACTTATAATAGAACCAGAGATTTGAACAGGAATACAACCGTGTTTGAGCGACTTGTTCAGTCTACTTCTATGAAAGGAGGAACCGAGCATGAAGCTGGAAGACCTTGAAAAGCGTATTGAAGGCTATCGGAAGTATGTCGATGACTGCAATGCCAGTGGGCTATCTATAACAGATTTTGCGAAACAGCAAGGCTGTAAACGGGAACACTACTACCACTGTCAGAAAGCCATTCGGAACTTTGAGGCCAAGAAGGCCACGGAACAAAAGGCGGCTCCTGCGAAGCCGGATAGCCGCCTGCCGATCCTGTCTCTAACGGGGAAGGACTTTCACCTCGAAGCGTATGAGGGCTTCGATCAGACGATGGCCTTGACCATGCTGGCATTTGCCATGCAGCATGAAGAAGACGCAATTGAGTCTGCATCCGATACCAGTGAGTATTAGAAGTTCCGATTGCGAGTATACCAGCGCGTATATTTTCGAATCAGAAACGTATACGGAACAAACGCCGTGTACAAGCGGTATTTTGGAATTTGCATATTTTCTTGGATTTTCCTGAAAAAAATAATATGCACCTGAAATCCAGTCTGGAAGCGGATTAGATGAAAGTTGCATACGCGGTATATTTTTTCTTCAAAACCTTACTTAAAGATACACCCGTGTATACAGGAGGAGTCCAGAATGAAAGGAGTATTTGTTATGAAATCTAACGAAAAGAATAGTATCGAAGAGTCCAAGCCCAAGGAGTGGACATGTATGAAGTGTGGCAAGCAGGGCGAAGGTTATGCTTATGCCCGAGTAGTAGACGCTCAAGGATTCAAAGGTTTCCTCTGTAAAGAGTGCCTCGACAAAGAATACGAGGACTGGATGCTGCGCTTACCTGGAGGTCCTCAGAACTGGACAAAGAGGTTTATATGAGTAAAACAAGGCAGTGCAAGACGCTGCATGGCGTATATACCTGTGTTCCGGAGAAGGAATTCCAGAGCATGCTATGTATATCAGTGCCTCATCACTTCTATACAGGGGTTGCAGGGGGCAGTAGGCCCCCCACTGCAGCCGAAAATCGGTGCATTCCGATTTGAGGGGACGGGTTGAAGTAATTGCCCAACGGGCGTTACGGGCACAACGAAACGACCCCTTTAGGGGAAGAGAGGCGGTGCTCAACTCGCTGCTTGCACTCCAACGGGCCGGACAACAACTGACTGATATCAGCAACATTGTTAACGGCCTGGACGTAAAGAATGAACAGGAGGAATTTTTACAT
>OMTP01000055.1 GCA_900313955.1 uncultured Lachnospiraceae bacterium
ATTTAACTATGCCGGGCGTGTTGAAGCCAACTGCGGTCTCCAGGAATACGGTCTTTGTTCCTTCGTGTCTGCGGAGGAATTCAGTGTACCGCTCCGCGGCCTGATGCCATCCTTCATCTTCGACGAAAGTATCATCCGCGCGGAGATTCGTGGTCATCAGTTCTCCGTCATCCGGACAGTACGGTACGAGCTCTGTCGGGATCCGCATCTTGATCTCTGCTCCTTCAGGAATGATCAGCGAGTTGTCCTCTCCGATCTCAAAGCCCTGGGCCAGCAGCATTTTCCTGCAGATTTCTTCGTTGTCATACGTCTTGTGGGCGGATGCTCCGTGAGGATTGCTGCTCTGAAGGAGACCGTAGTCACCCTGCGTATAGAACAGACGCTTCTTGTCGAAGCCGGACCGCTGAAAGCAGTGATCCACGTTCGTGGTCAGCACGAAGTAGTCCTTGTCCTTAACAAGATCGAAGAGCCTGTCGTATGTATCGTTTGGAATCGGCACGTACCGGTTCACCCAGATGTGACGGCTCCACCATGCCCAGTAAGTCTCCATGTCGGGGAAGGGATAGAATCCGCCGCTGTAGATGTCCTGGATCTTATACTTCTCTGCAAAATCTGAGAAGTACTTATTGAAACGTTCGCCTGAGTAAGTGTAGCCGGCTGCTGTGGAAAGACCGGATCCCGCGCCGATGATGACGGTATCCGCCTCATCCAGTGCCCTGCGGAGCTTTTCGATTCCGTTTTCCGTTGTTTCCGGTGTAATTCTCATTCTTCCGAACATTACGCCGCCCTCACTTTCATGGTGTTATCTCCCCCGCCAATTTCCTTCATGAAGTAGCTATACGAAGGTCTGACTGTGTCATTTTTGGTACTTTTACGATGTTTGGCAAAGGATGCGGTTAACACCGGAGTGTTGCTCCCTACTCCTAACTCCAGGAAAAGGATCTTTCCTTTATAGGACCGGTTAAGCTTCACGCTGCTGTCTCTGGTGAAAAAGCCCTGTGCCCGGATCCCATGCTCTACAAGAAAGATTGGTCTGCTCTACTCCAGTATACACAGCTTATTATGCTCTTACCACAGAAATCCGCTCCTGGATGTGATCGCCCTTTTCGATCTCGTCCACCATCGCGATTGCGTAGTCCGCATAGCTGATGATGCTCTCGCCACGGTCATTCAGCGTCAGCTCCTCCCCGGCAAGGATGTACTTCCCAGTGCGCTCTCCGTCTGCCTGGAAATCACCTGCAGGAGAAATGAACGTCCACCTCACATCCTTTCTGGTACGAAGTGCTTTCAGCTCCTCGCCCTGTGCATTGGCAAGCGGTTTGAACTCTGCTGGGAAATCCGGTCCGTCAGCAACAACTGCCGTGTGCTCCGGATTAACGTACAGACTGCCTGCTCCGCCAACAATGAGAAGTCTTATATCTGTGCCGGACAGGATATCGCACAGATGCTGTGATGTCTGTACATGACCCGGAAGCAGTTCCTCCTTCCATGCGCCGAAAGCATCCACAACTGCATCAAAACCGGCCAGATCCTCTTTGGTCAAATCCAGGATATCCCTGACAACCACCTTTGTCGCGGCAGTATTGTTTTCGCTTCTTACAAACGCCGTAACATCATGGCCTCTGTCCAGCGCTTCCTTTACTACCAGTCTTCCTACACGTCCTGTTGCTGCTACAACTGCGATCTTCATGATCAATACCTCCATGGTTTTTGATTGATGTTCTTGTCATTCCTTTGATGTAACTGAATTATTTACATCTTCTGATCATAATATAGCATAGCTTATTTGTAATGTCAATAGTTACATCTAATTTTTTCTTGACAATTAGTAAAAGATACAAAAAAGTCCGCGGGCGTCGCCGCGGACTTTTTTGCTAATGAGTTTATGGATAGTGTATAGATGGCAGATGTCAATTCACAGAGTCGATGAGCTTGCCAACAGCTGTGCTCAAATCAGCAACCTTTTTCTTCGAGAGCTCTTTCGTATCTGTCTTTGCGTAATAGTAAAACTTAATCTTAGGCTCGGTTCCCGATGGTCTCATGGCGAACCAGCTCCCGTCTGTCATTTTGAAAATGAGCGCGTTCTGAGCCGGAATATCCTTATAGCCATGAATGTAGTCAATCGTCTCCGCGACTTTGAAATCGCCGAAGGAAATGGGTTTGCCATCGCGGAATGCAGTCATGATGCGGCCGATTCTCTCCTGGCCCTCTTTTCCCTTAAGAATAACAGAAACCTGATCCTCTGCATAATAGCCATATTTCTCATAAAGAGACTCAAGGAAGTCACCGAGCGTCATTCCCTTTTTGCGGAAGTAAGCGGCCATCTCCGTGATCAGCATGCCTGCCGTGATACCGTCTTTATCGCGGACTGACTCTCCAGGTGCGCAGCCAATGCTCTCTTCATAACCGAAGAAGTAGTGATATCCTTTTGCCTCAAGTGCAGGAATGCGGCCACAGATATTCTTGAAACCCGTCAAAGCTTCATAGACATCGATTCCATAGTCCTCACAGATTGCTCTGCCAAAATTACCGGTAACAATAGACTTGATCATAACCGGTTTCTCCGGCATGGTCCCCTCTTCTGCCATGCTCATTGCCTTGTAGGCAATAATAAGAGCACCTGTCTGATTGCCGTTAAGTGCTGTATAGCCTCCCCTGCCGTCAGCGATCTCAATGGCCATGCGGTCAGAGTCCGGATCAGTTGCAATAAGAACCTCTGCTCCTTTCTCCATACCCAGCTTCTCTGCAATCTCAAAGGCTTTTGGATTCTCGGGATTAGGGAAAGGAACCGTTGTGAAATCCGGGTCCGGATCTTTCTGCTCGGGAACAATGGTGAAATTAGTGAAACCACGGCGCTTTGCCATTTCCTGCATAGGCAGGCTGCCGGCACCGTTGAGAGGTGTGTAGACAACCGGGACGGTCAGATCCAGCTGATCGTCGGGGCGAAGAGAATTCCCCAGAACATAAGACATATACTTCTCGTCCATGTCCTCGCCCAGTATCTCGATAAATCCCTGATTTTTCGCTTCATCAAGAGAGATCCTCTTAAAGGTATCAAAGAGGTCCAGTGTCTGAATTTCAGCAAGCATACCGTTGGAGACCTCCCCCGAAATCTGGGCTCCGTCCATCCAGTAGACCTTATACCCGTTGTACTCCTTGGGGTTGTGACTTGCGGTCATGTTGATGCCGGAGACACAGCCAAGTTCACGGATCGCGAAGGAGAGCTCCGGAGTCGGACGAAGTGACGGGAAGAGATATGCCTTAATCCCATTCCCTGCCAGAATCTCCGCTGCCAGTTCAGAAAACTCTTTGGAGTGATAGCGGCAGTCATAGGCGATCACGACGCCACGGCTCACATCCTCCCCGGACTTCATAATGTAGGATGCGATTCCCTGTGTGGCGCGTCCTACCGTCAGTCGGTTCATGCGGTTAGTACCTGCACCACAGATGCCCCGAAGGCCGGCTGTTCCGAAAACAATCTCCTGATAGAAGCGGTCTGTAATCTCTGCTTCATTCCCACGAACAGCCTCAAGTTCCGCTCTCATGGGGTCTGTGAAATCAAGTTTTTCGAGCCAGATTTCATACAATTCCTGTGCATTCATATAGTTCTCCTTTACCCATCCGAAATCGTCAAATGGTCAGTCTAAATTTTCTGGATTAGAAAAATATTCTGTCAGGATCTTGAGGCTGTCATCCCTCAGAACTCCGGTTCTTACTCTTGGTCGATAGTCTGAGTGATTAAATACAAGCTCAGAGCAGTTGCATCCCCTGCCACCGAATATATTTTCGAGATCCTCATTGGACGCAGCGTAGACAAGCGTTCCAAGCTTGACCCACACCATGGCGCCGCTGCACATAAAGCAGGGCTCGCAGCTGGAATAAAGTGTGTATTCCGACAGGTCCGTGATTCCCGTCTCCGCACAATAGCGGCGGATGAGACCCGCTTCTGCATGAAAGGAAGGATCATGCATGGTGTGAATCTGATTTTCATTTGTATAGACAATCTCTCCATCCTTGACAAGGACTGCACCAAACGGTTCATTTCCGTGCTTTACTGCTTCCTGGGAAAGGCGGATGGCTTCTCTCATAAAAACTTCATCATTATTTCCTGACATATTTTTCTCTCCCTATTGTAAAAATTATACCATACGCGCAATTGTACTTGTGACTAATCTCCTGAAGTCTGCAGATACCTGATCGGCGATGGCCTGAACTTCTTTGTGGCTCAGCACCTGGTCAGTAATTCCTGCTGCATGATTCGTGATGCAGGAGATAGCACAGACATTAAGTCCCATATGTCTTGCCGCGATCGCCTCGCAGGCAGTACTCATGCCTACGGCGTCAGCCCCCAAAGTTCTTGCCATGCGGATCTCTGCTGGTGTCTCGTAGGACGGACCGGTAAACTGCATGTAAGTTCCCTCTCTCAAGGCAATGCCCGTCTCTTTGGCTGCATCGCGGATCACCTGGCGGAGATCCTTTGTATACACTTCTGTCATATCCGGGAAGCGAACACCCAGTTCATCGACATTCGGACCGATAAGAGGATTGGGGACGCCGTAGAGAATGTGGTCTGTAATCATCATCAGTGTTCCCGGATTGAATGTCTCATTGACACCGCCTGCCGCGTTCGTGAGAAAGAGTTTTTTGATCCCCATAAGTTTCATGAGTCTTGTCGGCAGAACCACATCTGCCATGGGATACCCTTCATAGTAATGGATACGTCCCTGCATAATCACGACCGGAACATTCTCAACATAGCCAAACACAAAACGCCCCTTATGGCCTGCAACTGTGGAAATTGGAAATCCCTTGATATCCGAATAATTTACCGTTGCCTCGATCTTAATATCATCTGCGTAATCACCAAGCCCAGATCCCAGAACAAGACCTACCTCCGGCTGAAAATCTGTCTTTGCCCGCACGCTTGCAAGGCATCCTTCTAACTTCTCATACATTGTCTGGCTCATAGTTTCTTTTTCCTTTCTTCAGCTTCCTGAAATTGATAAGACTTATGACATTGATCACAACAAGACAGCCATTCATGAAAGCCGTCGGGTAGGAGTGAATGATCAGAGCATAGATAACAAAAATTGAACTTCCTATAGAATTAATCAACCGGAGCTTCGTCATGTCCGACATCAGCATCGATACAAGCACAAGACCTGAACCGATATATCCAACCATCTCAATCATCATTGCCTGATCCATTGCAGCCCTCCTTCAGACTTTTTCTGGGTACCTGTCACATTGCTTTCTGATGGTCGTATTATAGGAAATAGAGCCATGTAAAAAAAGGCCATGTGTCTTTTTCTCAGCATTTCTTTTCTATTTTTTTTCAGCTCTCTGCCAGAAACATCTGGTCGGAGTAATTCTGCATTTTCTCTGCCTGATCAGGCGAAATATGAATCTTTCCGTGGACCGTTGTGAGTAGTCCTTCATTTTCCATCTTCCCGATAGACCTGTTAATGGTGCGGGTGCTAAAGCCAAGAAGATCTGCCAGCTGAGGCCTGGTCTTTTTAATCACACACACCGAGGAGACAGAGTTCTCGTACTGCTGCAGAAAGTACAGAATCATGCGATCATAACAGTCAAGAAACAGATACTCCCGCCCGCTCCTCAGCTGTTTTGTCAGCTCTGAAATAATATACCTCGAGCGATTTCGAAGAACTCTGATATCACTCTCCACCCAGGCAAACCAGACCTTTTGTGGAATCCTCACCAATGTACAGTCCGTCACTGCCTGGATATCCGCATCATACACATCCTTTTCAAGAAAATATTCCAGCTCTCCCACAATTCTTCCAAGACTGAAACTCTTAAAAACATAAATCTTTTCCTCCAGGTGCATCTCCACTCCCTGCGCATTTCCTTCCAGAAAAATATAAATATAAGAGCAGGTTTTCCCTGAGCGAATAATCGTATCCCCTTTCTTTACATGAACAATATCCATCGCATCAAATACATTTGCCGGACACGTTTGAAACAGATTTTCCAAATCTTCCCGCTCACCTGATGGGAGGCGGTCAAAGATATCTTTTTTCATCATTCATATTCCTCATGTTGTTTGCGAACTTTATTTTGATTGTAACTGTTCAGGACGGGCTCTTTGCGGAGAGAAAAACATGTCCTCAGCGGCG
>OMTP01000066.1 GCA_900313955.1 uncultured Lachnospiraceae bacterium
CGCTCCGGAAGAAGGCCTTTGTGCTCCGTGCCGGGGTGCCCCGTGAACTGTAACATAAAAAGAGCTGCCACGGCTTTGAAGGCGCGGCAGCCCTGCAAAATTCATCTTCAAGAAGATCACTCGACAAGATTATTCGACGGAGAGCACCACATAGTAGATGGGCTGGCCGCCTCGGTTGGCCTCGACGTCGACGTCCGGGAAGGCCTCGGTGATTTGATTCACCAGGTCCTCGGTGTCCTCGTCGGAGAAATCAGCTCCATTGTAGATGCTGACAAGTTCGGAGTCCTCGTCGATCATCGTCTTCAGCATGTCGAGCGTCACAGTCTTCACGTCCTTGCCGACAGCCAGGATGCCGTCGTCGCCGATGCCCATGATGTCGTCCTTGTGAATCTCCTTGCCGTCAATCTTCGTGTCGCGGACCGAGAAAGTAACCTCGCCCGTCTTGACGAGGCTGATGTCCTCCTGCATCTGGGCCAGGTTGTCCTCGGCAGACGCCTCCGGATTGTAGGCCAGCATGGCTGTGATGCCCTGGGGAACCGTCTTGGTCGGCACGACGATGACCTTGCAGTCCTCAACAAGGGCCTGGGCCTGATTGGCCGCCAGGATGACATTCTTATTATTGGGCAAAATGAAAACCGTTTCGGCATGAACCTGATCGATGGCCTTCATCATGTCGTCCGTCGACGGGTTCATGGTCTGGCCTCCCTCGATGAGGTAGTCGACGCCGAGACCGCGGAAGATCTCGCTCATGCCGTCGCCGATGGTGACGGAAATAAAGCCAACAGGCTTTCTTGGCTGGTTTTTGGCATTCTCTCTGGCAGCGGCTGCCTTCTCGGACTCGCTGAAAAGTCTCTCCTTGTGTTCCTCGCGCATGTTGTCAACCTTCATGCGGGTAAGGGAGCCATACTCGAGGCCCTTCTCAAAGGCAAGCCCCGGATGGTTGGTGTGAACATGGACCTTGACCATATCCTCGTCGGCGACAAGGACCAGGCTGTCACCGATCGAAGTCAGGAACTGCTTCATCTTCTTCTCTTCCGTCTCCGGGAAGGGCTTCTCCAGATTCACGATAAACTCGGTGCAGTAGCCGTACTTGATGTGATCAGTGCTGATCTCCTTGTGTTCCTCGGGAGCCTTCTCCTCTTTCTTTGCCGGACTCTCGAAGGTGAGGTCAAGCTCTTTTCCATTGAAGGCGTCGACAGCGCCCTCGATGACGGTCATGAGGCCCTGGCCGCCGGAGTCCACGACGCCCGCTTCTTTGAGGACAGGCAGCATGTCCGGCGTCTTCGCCAGCATCTCCTGACCTTCTTTCACAATGGCCTCGAAGAAGGGAGCCAGATCCCCCTCTTCTTCCGCCTCCTCGACGATCTCCTGCGCCTTGACGGCCATTGCCTTGGCAACGGTCAGAATGGTGCCCTCCTTGGGCTTCATGACTGCCTTGTAGGCTGTCTCGACAGCCCTCTGCATGGCAGAAGTGATGATGATAGCGTCCAGTTCCTCGTGGTCTCTCGCTCCCTTGGTGAAGCCGCGGAGCAGCTGCGATAAGATGACGCCCGAGTTTCCGCGCGCGCCCCGCAGGGAGCCGCTGGAAATGGCCTTGCAGATCTCCTCCATGGAGCCATTCACGAGTTCGTTGACATCCGTGGCTGCTGACATGATGGTCATGGTCATATTGGTACCTGTATCACCATCAGGAACCGGGAAGACATTGAGCTCATTGATCCAGTTCTTCTTGAGCTCAAGATTCTTTGCTCCGGTCAGGAACATCTTTCTCAGCATGCCGGCATTGATAGTCTTCATAATTTAAAAATCCCCTCCCATTTGGCTTAGTCAATGACGCGGATGCCTTCTACGACGACATCGATATGTTCTACAGTGATGCCCGTGAACTGTTCTACTTTATATTTGACAGCCTCGATCAGGTTGTCGGACACGGTCAGGATACTGACCCCGTAAGCCACAATGCAGTGGATGGTCAGAGAGATCTTGTTCTTGTCGATCTTTACGTTGATTCCGTACTTGAGGCTGTCCTTCCTGAGCAGGTGGACGAGGCCGTCCTTCATGCTCACCGCAGCCATGCCGACGATTCCGAAGCAGCCGACCGCCACGCTGCCTGTGTAGGTAGCAATGACATCGGGATTGACCAGGATTTCGCCATACTGGGAATTGATATGTCCGTTCATAGATCTTCCTCCGTAAAAAATCTTTAACTTTTCTCATTATACGCTTTTTGCCATGAAAAGAAAATAGGCAAAAAAAGCTGCTCCCTCAGAAGAGGGAACAGCTTCACTGTCAATTAAGAAAAATGTACTCGCAAGCCTTATGCTCTCTCAACTTTACCGGACTTAAGGCACTGTGCGCAAACATACGCATGCTTCGGAGTTCCATTCTCCATGATCTTGACTTTCTTGATGTTGGCTTTCCACATTTTGTTGGATCTTCTATGAGAATGGCTCACATTATTGCCAAAGTGAGCTCCCTTGCCACAAACGGAACAAACTGCCATCGGTATACACCTCCTTGCACAAGACCTAGACCGTATGCCAGATGGGCATAGATCTGCAACGAGAAATATTTTACCAGACCCTTTTCTTAAAAGCAAGTAAAAATTGAAAGAAAGTGGAGTTTTCATCAGCGGCGTGTTACAGTTCACGGGTGAACCCATGGGGACGCAGCTACTGGGTTCATCAAATGGAGGCTGCCGCGTGAACAGGCCCCTCTCTCATTTGAAGAGAAAAGGGAACCCGCCGGCGGGTTACAGTTCACGGGGCACCCCGGCGCGGAGCACAAAGGCCTTCTTCCGGAGCGCATTCGATTTTCGCCGCCTGCTTTTGCGGCGAAAATTACTAAGTGAAGGAAGAAGGCCTTTGTGCGAAGCACCGAAGTGATCCACCCGTGAACTGTAACCAGCGCCCCTGTGGATCGTCATTCTTCCTTCTTGTTATCCCTGGACGAAGTAAACTTGTTGACCAGGTCCGGAACCAAGTCGATGAGCTTAGTCAGGCTGTCTGCGTTCTTGACGTTGACCACCTTCGTCGTCCCGCCCGAGATGACGAGGACAGCGTTGGGGGTCATCTTGCCACCGATGCCACCGCTCGCATTCATCTTGTCCTTGCCGCTGCCGGCCGTGGAACCCGCCGCGCCGCCGAAAGAGACATCGACGAGGGGAAGGATCGTTGTGTCGCCCACATGGATGGCCTCACCCACAACAGTCTTGGAGGTAAATACCGTATTGATCCCCTTGAAGAGGCTGTCCACCGTACTTTCAAAATCATTATTCTCCGCCATTTTTTTCTCCTTTCCTTCCCTTGAAAAAGGCAATCGTATATCGAATCTTCTTGTTGAGAAGCGCGCCGACAAGAATCACAGCCACATAGCCGAGGACAATACGCCCGCGGGCGTCTGCCTCTCCGGAAAATTCTTTGTCGTCAAAATTCGGATAGAGCTCAAACTCCGGCCCGATCCTGGACTGCACAGCCGTGAAAAGCCCATAGACTGCGCCCGTCGTCGACGGATCCTCAAAGCCGAAATGCAGGTTTCCGGTCATTCCCCTGGGCGAGGCATGCCTCAAAATCTTTTTCAGGTCCTTCCACAGAATGGCCACCGACGCCGTCAGACGCGGATCTCCCAGAAAATCGGTCCATTTTATGATTGTATCATAGATTCCCTGCACTTTGGCAGAAAAATCCGAAATCCATTCGGGAATCCTGGTCGGAAGCTGCGTGAGAAATGCAAGCATCTTATTGTAGAGGGAAATGACCTTTCCCGCCATTCCCCTTCTCTTCCGCCGCCTACGCCCTGCTTTCTTCGCAGACGTGCCTTCCTCCTCCGGAAAATGCACCTGTCCGTCAGGCGTGACGGATGCGGCATTGCCCTCAGGCGATGCAGATCTTTCGTCCGCGCACGGTGCCGCAAAAGAACCCGCCTTGTCTCTGTGCGGCCTGTAGCTCTCTTCCGCAGCCGTCCTCCCGGACCTGCCGGCATCGATTGCCTCCGTCCCGCCGTCATTAGCATCTGCAGCGGACATCTCCGCCTGCGCGGCCTTCTCCTTGGCTTCTTTTCTTGCTCTGGCCTCTTCTTTCAGCTGGGCATACTTTTGAGGATCCTCTTCTTTGAGCCTTATAAGCTTCTTTTTCTTTTGATCGCGGCGGTTCGCCTTCTTCTTCGCGGCCCGCTTCTCCTTTCTTTCCTTCGGAGAGATGCCGGCGATGCGGAAATCGAGCCCCTTGTCTGCATTTTCCCCGCTCTTCTTCATGAAAGCCTTCAAAGAGATCAGATGGAGGAGCCAGGTGATGCGGATATGAAGGTCGTAGTCGTCATTTTCCTTAGAGCCCTGCGCATCGTAGCGGACCGGGACGAGAAGGATGAGGAGAAGAAGAACAAGGACGATGCACAAAATAACCAGAAGGATTTTTCCGATCACCGCTAAAATGGACAAGAAAACACTCATGGCAGCCTCTTTTCTTCTTCTTGAAAATACGTCCGAAGATCAACATCCCCCGTCGCCCTGAGGCAGTCCTCTGTCATCTTCCTGACGAGGAAAATGGCCTCGTCCCTGGTGCCGGCAAGGCCCACGACCATGGGCAGGCGCTCTTTTCTCTTCTCCGTCAGGAAAACCGTGCTGAAGATGTCCAGCATCTCCGCGGGATTTTCAGAGATCGTGATGAGATACTGGCCTGTCTGGGTTCTGTCGGACTCGATGCGCTCTATGATGCGGTCCTTTCTGCCCTTCACAAGGTCTCCCACATACAGATGTTTATACCAGATCATCCTTACCCTCCAAAATAGGTGTCAAAGACGCTCGCGGCCATGGGGACAGCCGTCGTGCTGCCCGCGCCCCCGTCCTCAGCGAGGACGACGACGACAAGGGAGCGGCCGTCCTTATTGGCGTAGCCGGCGAACCAGGAGTGGGTCCCGACCGAGCCGTCTCCCTTCACATAGTCCGCCGAGCCGGTCTTGCCGTGGGCCTCATAGGATCTGTCGGACAGGGCCCTGGCAGTTCCGTCCGTGACGACTGCCCGCATGAGGTTCTGCAGAACCGACGCCTCGTCGGTGTTTAATAGCTTGCGGTTGGCCTCGACGGCCGTCTCCGTCACCGGGGATCCCGCGTCATTTGTGACCTCTTTCACCAGATGAGGCGTCATGAGGACGCCGTTATTGGCGATCGAGGAGACGATGAGAGCCATGTGGTAGGGCGTGACCAGGGTCTGGCCCTGGCCGAAAGCCGTCTGGACAAGATCCGCGTCGCCGCTTGCGTCCGTGAGGGACCAGCGGCTCTTGGAAGCCGTGATGTCCGAGGGGAGCTTAGCGCCGAAGAGCATCTTCTTCGCGGCTTTTGTGAGAGCCGCATTTCCGACGTCGAGCCCGATCTGGGAGAAAGAGGTGTTGCAGCTGTGGGCGAATGCGCCGGTGAAATCAAGTTCTCCGTGGACCGCCCCGTCGTAGCAGTGGACCGTGATGTTGCCGACCGGGAACTCTCCCGTGCAGTCGTAGTGGAAGCCGTCGAGGGTCCTGTACTTGTCGAAATAGGCCAGGGTCGTCACCATCTTGAAGGTGGAGCCCGGCGCGTAGAGGCCCTGGGTCGCCCGGTTGAGGAGCTGGGAGTTGCTGCTGTCGGCCACCATGCTGTCCCAGTCGGAGGCGAGGGTGTTGGGATCAAAGGTCGGCTGCGAGACCATGACCTTGATCTCCCCCGTCGCCGGATCGAGGGCGACGATGGCCCCCTGGTAATTGCCCATGGCGTGATAGGCCGCATCCTGCAGGCCCGCATTCAGGGTGGTCACGACCGTGTCGCCGGGATTTTTCTTCCCTGTGAAGGCGTTGATGATCTGGTCGAAGACATTGTTGTGGGCCGTGAGGAGGAGGTAGTTCTCCTTGGACTCCAGGCCGCTCTTGCCGTGGGTCGTAAAGCCGATCACGTGGCAGTACTCCCGCCCGTAGGGGTAGGTCCGCGACTCGGTCCCGTCGCCGGATGTGTCCGTCTTGGCCAGAACGATGCCGTCCTCGGTCGTGATCTCGCCGCGCGTCACATATTCCGCCGCCGAGTCCTGTCTCTTGTTGTAGGGACTGTTTAAGATGTCATCCTTCATGTGAAGCTGAAAATAGATGAGATGGATGACAAGCACAATAAAGAGGGCCACAAAGGCGTAGGTGATGAAGACATAGGGACCGTTTCTCTTTCTTCTCTCACGGTTCCTGCGCCTTGCCAGCTCCTTTTCCGCTCTCCTGCGGGCCTTCTCCCGCTCTCTGACGTCGCGGGCATTTTCCGGGGGAGGCGTCATCTGGGGGCGGGAGTTCTGTGCGCGGGCGCTCTGCCCCGCACGCTCGTCCGCCCCCTCGCGGACATTTTCCCCGTTTAATATCCTCCGGATGTCCTTACCGATCTCTTCTTCCGGATCTGAGTCTTGTTCTCTTCTTCTCAACGACTTCCTCTCCTTCGTCTTCTCTTAGGATGTACATGCCCTCAATGATGGCCAGCATACAGATGGTGCTGATGACCGAGCTGCCGCCGTAGCTCACGAGGGGAAGGGTGATGCCGGTCATGGGGATGAGTTTTGTCACGCCGCCGACCGTCAGAAACACCTGAAACGCGTACTCCGTGCCGAGCCCTAAGGCCACCAGCTTATAGAAGCGGTCGCGGATCAGGATGGAAATGTTCAGAATGAGGATGTAGAGGCTCATGCAGACCATGAGCAGACAGATGCAGAAAATGATTCCGAACTCCTCGCACAGGGCCGCGAACATGAAGTCCTTGGTCGCCACGGGGATGGTGTTGGGCTTGCCCAGATAGAGGCCCGTGCCAAACCAGCCGCCGGCCCCGATGGCGAAGAGACCCTGGGCGATCTGGTAGCCAGACGTGCTGTAGACTTGAAAGGGATCCCTCCACGCCTCGACTCTCTTCCTCACATGGGCGAAGAGGTGGTAGGCAAGAAGGGCGCCCAGGGCGCCCACGCCCAGGCCCGCCAGTGGATAGACGGGCTTTCTCGTCGCCACGAAGAGGACGGCGATATACATGACGAAAAAGACGAGGGCCGTGCCCAGGTCGGTCGACAGGACCAGGATGCCCACATGGATGATGGCGACGACGGTCGTGATGATGATGTTCTTAAGGCTCGTGTCCTGAGCCAGCGACGAGCCGACGTAGAAGGCCATGGTGATCTTGACGATCTCCGAGAGCTGGAAGGATATGCCCCCGATGCTGATGGAGAGCCTGGCTCCCCCGCTCACGGCCGCCAGGGCCAAAACGCCCATGAGGGCGACGATGCCGAGGACAGCGTAGAGCCACTTGAGCCGCGGCAGGATCCTGAGCTTCCTTATGATGACCGGGATGACAAGGGCGACGGCCGTGCCCAGCGCCGCAATGAGGAACTGCTTCCACGCCTGATCAAAATTGATGCGGGCGATCATGATGAAGCCGACGCCGAGCAGCATGAGCATGTTGTTGACGAGCAGCATGGAGCACTTGGGATAAAAACTGCGGTAGCACAGAAGCGTCACCGCATTGTAGAGCAGAATGCCCATAAGAAGCAGGAGGACCCTGACCTCCAGAGTATTGCCGAAGATGATGGCGTATCCCAGAATCTCCATAATGAAAATGAGCCTCACCTGACTCTTCAGGACTTTGAGCTTTTTATCCTCATCGTGCCGGCCCAGGTAGGTGTAGTCCCGAAGGGCAAAGAGCAGCATGAGGAAAATGAAGATATACTTGGACAGCTGTGTCAGTAAATTCATTCAACGCCTCTTAGATAATGACCTTTTGTGTGAGGGACCTCCGTGTCGTCCGTCCCTCCGCCCACAAGGTTCTTTGTCATGAGATGCAAAACAGCGGCCGTCTCCTTCGCCGATTCGAAAACAAAGCACGCTCGAAAGGAGGAGGTATGACACACGCGAGCCAGCGTTCCCATCTCAGGCAGAAGGGAGAGCGGCACACTGTTATACACTATAGTATAACAGAAATCGCAGATACTTTTTACAGGAAATTTCATTCCCATGCGATCCGTGAGGACATGCAGGTCCACGGGGGTGCAGCAGGCGGACTCACTCGTATGGGAAGGCAGTGGAGCAGACCCTGTGGATCCCATCCGGGATCTGCTCTCTGCGCTCTCCTTTGACTTCTGCCTGCGCAGGCACCTGCCCGTGGTCATGTTGAGACACTGGGCGCTGACCATGAGGGGAAGGCGGCCGTAGACGATGATCTCGCTGCCCTGGTTGTCCCTGGTGAAAATCTCCTTCTTATTTAGCTCCACGGGAACGGTGTCTTTCCTGAATCCAAGATCTTCTGCCCACCGCCTGGCCTCACTGTTGAAAATGTACACGCCGGCGTCCAGGCGGACAATGTCCTGCAGTCCCTCCTCATTCGCCCAGGCAAATGCCTCCGTGCTGCGTATGAGGAAGCCGTCGAGGCCATGCGCGATGAGATCCCGGGCGTAATCGCAGAGATCCCTCTCCTCACTGCCGTGGCGGGTGATGTAGGGAAGGGCGATGACAAGCCTGTGGCCGGCCGCCCTCGCGCGGGTGATGAGGGATGCGGCGGCCCGGACAATGGGCGGCTCAGCGCCCGGGGTCACCTGGGTGGCCGGCCGCTTATACGGACTCTTAGTTAGCGTGCTTCCTGTGTGTATACCATTCTCATTACAATTTCTATTCTCTTTTTCAGTACAGTTCTTTTCTTCTGCCTCCTGTCTCACAGCTTCAGAGATCTCGCGCAGAAGATAGCTCTCCACATAGATTGTCAGCGGTGTTTCAGAAAAGTTCAGCGCCGCATCGAGCTGCTCTGTCGTGGAAACAAGAGCAGACAGAGTACTTTTTTGCGTATTCTCTTTTGTATGATCTTTCTGTATATACTTTTCGTATTTGATTTTTACCTCGCTGTCCCGCAGATACATTTTCAGCATTTCCTTACGCAGAGACTCGAGGGCGCGGCGGCGAAGATCATTGAGGGCGCTCTTGGGAAGGAAGGCATTTCCATCTGTCGTCACAGTCATGTCCGTGGCTGTAAAATCGGTACCGCCCATTTTCATGAGTGACGCCCGGATCTCCTCCTCTGTCATGGGCTGCTTCTTTGCCTGCTCCGCACTGGGACCCTCGACGGTCGCTGTGGCATCTTCCGCGCTCAGGGTGAGATACGTCGGCTGGCCTTCCGCGACATAGGCGTAGCCCGACACCGGCACGGTTTTCTCGTGATCCATGTAGGTTTCATGCATGACTTCATAGAGAGCATGGCGGGCATCTGTCTCCTCCTTTGTCAGCTCGTGCTTGACGGGCGCCATCATGTCCGCCCCGTTGTGCTTATGAAAATAGCCGTCCGTGAAGCCACTGCGGTTGTAGAGGTCGTAGAGGGCCTTTTGGTCTTCCTCTGTGACTCGATAGGGCTTCCCCTCTTCGAGAAGATCCAGGTACTTTCTGTAAATGGAGACGACGCCGGCGGCGTACTCGGGACGCTTCATGCGGCCCTCAATCTTGAAAGAGTCGATGCCCATCTTGTAGAGTTCAGGCAGAACGTCGATGCCGTTTAAGTCCCTGGGGCTCAGAAAATGTCTTGCTTCTCTGCGTTCTGTGATGACCGGCTTTCCGTTGTAACCTGTCCTGTCATCCATGAGGAAGAGCATGCGGCAGGGCTGGGCGCAGCGGCCCCGGTTGCCGGAGCGGCCGCCGATCATGCTGGACATGAGGCACTGGCCCGAGTAGCAGACGCACAGGGCTCCGTGGATGAATGTCTCGACCTCAAGGCCGCTGCTCTTTATCTCTCTGAGCTCTGCGACAGACATCTCACGGGCAGGAACGACACGGGTGACGCCCATCTCTTTTAAGAGCCCGGGCATGCGGCTCCCCGTGATGGTCATCTGGGTCGAGGCGTGCAGGGGCATGTCAGGAAATGCCCTGTGCAAAAAGCGCAGGACGCCGAAGTCCTGGACAAGGATCGCATCGACTCCGCGCTTATAATAGGGCAGGACATAGTCGTAGAGATCAGCCATCTCCTCTTCCTTGAGGAGCGTATTGACCGTCATATAGACCTTAACGCCCCTCAGATGGGCGTAGTCGATCCCAAAGAGAAGATCATCCTCCCTGGGATTATCCGCATAGGCGCGGGCTCCAAACCTGCTTCCTCCGATATAGACGGCATCCGCGCCCGCGGCAATCACAGCCTTCATGCCGGTCAGCGACCCTGCCGGCGCCAAAAGTTCAGCCATACATACTCCTTTCTTTTTCTCTGCACGGATCTGCAAAGGGACGGTTCCCGATCCGCTGGGTGGTGCCGCGGGGATGGTTCTCGTGGCTTACACAAAGTGGTACTACCGGGTACGGTTCTCGTGGCTCACACTGAGCTGCGCCATGAGAACCGTCCACCCGTGGTTCTTTGGTTCCAGCGGTTCTCCCTGACCTGCGCCATGAGAACCGTCCACCCGTGGCTCTTTGGTTCCAGCGGTTCTCCCTGACCTGCGCCATGAGAACCGTCCACCCGTGG
>OMTP01000201.1 GCA_900313955.1 uncultured Lachnospiraceae bacterium
GAAGGAAGAAGGCCTTTGTGCGAAGCGGCGAAGTGACCCACCTGTGAACAGTAACTAAAAAAGAACCGCCCCCCGGGCGGTTCTTTTTTATGCACTTAAATACTTCTCATAGTACTCCTCATACATGCGCCTGTTCTCTTCGGTCTTCCCCTGCTTGAGGTCATGCATGTAAAGAGCGCTGTCGGCATTGAGGTGCGAGACGCGGAGGACAATGGCGGCTATGTTCTGGCTGTGATCAGCGATGCGCTCGCAGCTGTAGAGTATGTCCTTGAAGATAAATCCCTGCACGGCCTGACACTCGCCGGAGGCCAGACGCTCAATGTGGGCCTCGTTGTAGGTGTCGCACATAAGGCGGATGACGGAGCGCAGGGGCTCGATTTTAGAGGCGTCCGCGACGTCGCCGGACCGGTAGCATTCGACGGCAAGGTGGTAAACCTCCTGACATGCGTGGACAAGCCGAATGACTTCCTCCTTGCCCGCAGGAGAGAACGCAAGGCTCTTCTCGGCCATCTCCTGCGCTGAATCGGCCAGATAGCCCGCGTGATCCGCCAGACGCTCGAATTCCCCGATGCCCTGCAGGATACGGGTAGCCAGTTTCTTGTCCTCCTGGGACAGATGCTGCGTCGTCGTAAGTTTCATGGTGTAAGCACCGATATTGTCCTCGTAGTGGTCGATCTTTGCCTCATTTTTTCTGATCCACTCAAATTCCTTCTCGTCATATCCCTTGAGAATCAGATCCGTCGCCGTATCAAGACCGTTCTTCGTCTTCTTGACCATCTTCATCATGGAATTCTGCACTTCAGCCAGAGCAATCGTCGGGGTGGCCATGATGCGGTCGTCGAGGAAGAGTTCCTTCTCCTCCACATCGTCCGGGAAAATAAAGTAGGCAAGTCTGACGAACTGCTTCTGGAAGGGGAAGAGGATGATCGTGTTCACAACATTGAAAATGGAATGGTAAAGTGCAATATTAAACGTGTTGGCCGGCAGGGTCAGGAAGGCAAAATGGAAGATGGCATTGAGACCGTAGAAGACGACCAGCCACAGGATGGTGCCCACAATCTTGATGGAACCATGGACGGCGGACACACGCTTGGCCTTCCTCTCGACTCCGATCGAGGAAAGAATGGCGGTCATGCATGTTCCTATGTTGGCGCCCATGATAATGGGGATGGCCATGCCGAGGGAGATCTGTCCGGTCATGGACAGACCCTGCAGGATGCCGATCGAGGCTGCAGAACTCTGAATGACGCCTGTGATCAGAGTGCCGACGAGGACGCCCAGAATCGGGTTGTTGAAGGCCGTCATCATCTCTGCAAACTGAGGCATGTCCGCCAGAGGTGCCATGGAATCCGACATCATGGACATACCGGTCATGAGGATGCAGAAACCGATCATCATGGAGCCAACATCCTTCTTCCTGTGATCCTTGGCGATCATGAGAAGAAGAATTCCGATCACTGCCATGACCAGAGAAAAATTCTCGGGTTTGATGAATTCGAGGATGAAATTGCCGCTTGCATTGTTGATCCCTGTGAGAGAAAGGATCCAGGCCGTGAGAGTTGTGCCGACATCTGCGCCAAAGATGACGCCGACCGTCTGGGGCAGCTCCATAATGCCGGAGTTGACAAAACCGACCAGCATGACGGTCATGGCTGAGGACGACTGAATGGCGATCGTTATAATGGTGCCCGCCAGAAGTCCCTTCCATGGATTATCGGTCATCTTCTTCAGCATCTTCTCCAGCTTTCCGCCAGCCATCTTCTCCAGGGATTCCGAGAGAAGGTTCATCCCGTAGAGAAAAAAGGCAAGTCCGCCGAACAGTTTGATAAATGAAAAGGCGTTCATGTGTGCTCCTTCGCTTTACTCATTTTTTACTTCCCTCTTACCTTAACATAAATTACCTCACATTCTCAACACATATTTTACAATTATTTACTTAGCATTTTCATTGAATTCAGACATTCTCATACTTATGTCAACCGAAAATCAGGGAAGAGGAAAGAAGCAGCCGCTGGGCCTGTGGCGCAGCGGCTGCTTCCGGTAACAATATGGGGCAACAAATATTTGTCAGCTTTCTTAAAGTCAGTCCCCAAAAACTTTCTTAAATGCCTGATCCAGATCGGCGATGATATCATCGATGTGCTCGATGCCGATCGAGAGGCGGATGGTGTTGGGGCGGATGCCCTGCTCAAGGAGTTCCTCAGGGCTGTCCTCGGAATGAGTTGTGGATCCCGGATGGATGGCAAGAGACTTGACGTCAGCAACATTGGCCAGAAGGGAGAAGAGCTGAAGAGCATCCACCCAGTCTTTGGCAGTCCTCTCGTCGCCATCAATATCGAAGGTGAAGATGGAACCGCCGCCATTTGGATAATACTTCTTGTAAAGAGCCTGCTGAGCCGGGTCCTTTGCGACGGCCGGATGGGATACGGAGACGACATGAGGATTCTTCTCCAGATAATCAACAACCTTGAGAGCATTCTCCACATGACGCTCTACGCGGAGAGACAGTGTCTCTGTCCCCTGAAGAAGCAGGAAGCTGTTGAACGGAGAAAGGGTCGCTCCCGTGTCTCTCAAAAGAATAGCGCGAATGTAAGTGACAAATGCTGCGGGTGCTGTATCCTTCGCGAAGCTAACGCCGTGATAGGATGGGTTCGGTTCTGTGAGCCACGGCCACTTATCGGACTGGGTCCAGTCAAAGTTGCCGTCCACGATGACGCCGCCAAGAGTCGTTCCGTGTCCGCCGATGAACTTAGTTGCGGAGTGGACAACGATGTCTGCGCCATGCTCAATTGGGCGGAGCAGGTACGGTGTCGCAAATGTATTGTCGATAATGAGCGGAAGTCCGTGCTTATGTGCCAGATCTGCCCACGCCTCGACGTCAAGGACCTCGCCGTTGGGATTGCCCAGAGACTCTGCATAGAGAGCCTTGGTGTTCTCATCAATCGCCGCTTCTGCCTCGCTCAGATCAAAGGGATCGACGAACTTGGTCGTGACGCCGTAATCCGGGAAGGTATGCTTTAAGTAGTTGTAGGTGCCGCCGTAGATATTCTTGGCGGAGACGATGTTGTCGCCTGTATGGGCAACTGCCTGAAATGCATAGGTGACGGCTGCCGCGCCGGATGCCACGGCAAGGGCTGCTGTGCCGTTCTCAAGAGATGCGATTCTCTTCTCGAAGACATCCTCCGTCGGATTGGTCAGTCTGCCGTAGATGTTGCCGGCGTCTTTGAGGCCGAATCTTGCCTCGCCGTGGTCGCTGTTGTGGAAGACGTAGGATGTTGTCTGATAGATCGGTACGGCTCTTGCGTCGGTAACCGGATCCGGCTCTTCCTGTCCGATGTGTCCCTGCTTTGTCTCAAATCTCCATGTCTTCTTATACTCTTCTGTGATCTTTGCCATAACTTTTGCCCTCCTATTGTTTCCTGTATTTTTAATAGGTTTTGTATGTTTCGTTTGTGTCTATATCATACAGAAGTGGTGGGATATTGTCCAATACATGAAACTTATGATTTACTATAGGAAATGCCTATATATCAAAGCATGAAGAAAGCAGGCGATCCAAAAGGATCCGCCTGCTTCTCTCTTACGCTTTCCTGATCTTATTGTAGCGGCTGACGGCCTCAGGATGAGTCTCCTGCCAGCGCCTCCTATATTCCTCTTCCTGCTGTCTCTCAAGGGGTCCCATGCTGCAGTGACTGCACGAGCCGCTTCCGCAGGAAGTACAGCCGCCTTTTGCAGACCCGCACTCCGAGCAGCTCCCGTTTTTTCTCGTATAGATAAATGCCGCGACAAAAGCGACGGCGATGACAGCGACGATCAGAATCGAAACCAGATTCATAAGATTCTCCTCTCTGTTAGGTTATTCTAACTCAAGTTCATCTTATCTTACTTCGTCTCTTTTGTCAACGGGGATTCAGCCAAAATTCCCTACAAGGGCAATGATTCGAAGGATGAAGAGACAGAAGATGACCCACATAATCGGAGAGACATCCTTTCTCTTGCCTGTAAAGACCTTGACGATGACCCAGCTCACCATGCCAAACATAATGCCGTTGGCGATGGAGTAAGTCATGGGCATCATGGCGATGGCCAGAAAACCGCCGATGGCATCCGCGATATCGCCGTCAAATTTCATCTTGGTGATCGACGGAATCATGAGCATACCGACATAGATGAGAGCCGGGGCTGTTGCGAACATGGGGATGGCAAGAAAGACCGGGCTCAGAACCAGAGACAGAAGGAACCAGCAGGCCGTTGTGAAGGCTGTAAGGCCCGTCTTGCCGCCCTCAGCGACGCCGGCAGAGGACTCCACGAAACTCGTGATGGTGGAAGTACCCATGCATGCACCGAAGACCGTACCGATGGCATCAGAGAGAAGAACCTTGCCAGCTCCCGGAAGCTCGCCGTTTTCATCGAGAAGGCCAGCCTTGTCGGCGACGCCGACGACAGTTCCGACGGTATCAAACATATCGACGAAGAAGAAAGAGAAGACAATGGCGATGAACTGGGTGATGTGGGAGCCTGCCCATGCAAAATCAAACTTGAAGGCCGTGTTCTTGATGGCGCCCAGATGAAGTCCCCCGCTGAAATCCGGGAAAAGGCTTGTGCCCTGATACCAGCCTGTCGCCTGAGCAATCATGCCGAGCACCCATGTGACAAGAATCCCAATGAGGACACTGCCCTTGACATGGTAGTGGGACAGGATGACAATAATAAGAAGGCCGATGAGGCAGAGAGCCACCTCAGCGCTGCCCAGATCGCCAAGGCCGACCAGGGTGGATTCATTGGAGACAATGACGCCTGCATCTTTGAGGCCGATCATGGTGATGAAGAGACCGATGCCGCCTGTGATGCCGAACTTGAGATTCTGCGGAATACCGTTGACGATGGCTTCGCGGAACTTAAAAAAGGACAGAAGAACGAAGATAATACCTTCCACAAAGACAGCCGTGAGGGCAATGGTGTAAGGATTTGGAATATCCTTGAGCTCCCCTAAGCAGACGGTAAATGCAAAATAGGCGTTGAGACCCATGCCCGCTGAGAGAGCGACCGGATAGTTGGCGAGGAATGCCATGAGGAAAGTCGCGAAAGCAGAAGAAATTGCGGTTGCAACAAAGACTCCATTGGCATCCATGACCTGGCCCAGGATGGACGGATTGACGGCCAGAATGTAGGCCATCGCAAGGAAGGTGGTGGTTCCGGCAATCACCTCAGTTCTGACGTCTGTTCCACGCTCCTTGAGTTTAAATAGTTTTTCCATGTTTCCCCCTTTCCTGATCTCCTCCTTTTTTGTACATGTTTCAAAAATGTACGCTGCCACGGAGAAAATCAGCTCACATTAAGAACTTCTTCACAGCCCCATGGGAACTGCGACACTCTATTTTAGCATTCTGTCTGAAAATGCGCAATACGGCATAAAAATAACCGGTACGCATCTGCGTACCGGTTAAAAAGAGCGCGAGACGGGGATCGAACCCGCGACCCCCACCTTGGCAAGGTGGTGCTCCACCGCTGAGCCACTCGCGCATTGTTGCTGAAATCACCTCTCGATGATCTCTATTGTCAGAGACAGAATTCCTTCTGTCTGAGAGCGCGAGACGGGGATCGAACCCGCGACCCCCACCTTGGCAAGGTGGTGCTCCACCGCTGAGCCACTCGCGCATTG
>OMTP01000049.1 GCA_900313955.1 uncultured Lachnospiraceae bacterium
GAGCCGAGGAGGACATGTTTTTCTCGAAGCAAAAGTGCCCTCCTGAACAGTTACAAAAAGAGATGGATTATGGCTATTAAAGGAGAGTGGGAGAAGGCCTTAAAGCCCGAATTCCGTAAACCCTATTACGCAAAACTGTATCGCACCGTCTTAAATGAATATAAGACGCAGACCGTCTACCCGCCGGCCAGAGACGTCTTTAATGCCTTCGATTTTACGCCTCTTGAGGAGGTCAAAGTCGTGATTCTGGGGCAGGACCCCTACCATGAGCCGGGCCAGGCCAACGGCCTTTGTTTCTCGGTTCATCCGGGCGTGGCCATCCCGCCGTCCCTTGTCAACATCTTCAAGGAACTGCAAAGTGATCTGGGCTGCTACATGCCTGACAACGGGGATCTCACCAAGTGGGCGAAGCAGGGCGTCATGATGCTCAACACGGTTCTCACTGTGCGCGCCCACCAGGCAAATTCCCACAAGTCGATTGGCTGGGAGGAGTTTACGGACGCCGCCATTGATGTCCTTGCCCATGAGGACCGCCCCATGGTCTTCATTCTCTGGGGCGCTCAGGCGAGGAGAAAGAAGTCTTTCATTTACAACCCCAAACATCTGGTTATCGAGTCGGCTCACCCGAGCCCCCTGTCCGCCTACAATGGCTTTTTCGGCAGCCATCCTTTCTCGCGCTGCAACGCCTACCTGAGCGACTGGGGCCTTGATCCCATCGACTGGCAGATCGAAAATATTCGGTAACTATTCAGGAGGGCATCCCTGCTTCGTGAAAAACATGTCCTGAATAGGTACAATATGCATTGGAAGGAGCCGTTTTCATGGCTGAACAAAAAGGAAAGGTCGTGCGCCAGGCCGCGTTTTTAATGGCGGCCCAGATGATCTCGAGCGTCATCGGCCTTTTATACAGAAGCCCCCTTCACATGATGATGGGCGATGCCGGAGACGGCTACTACACCTATGCCTACGACTGGTACACCATCATCCTCTTAATTTCATCCTACAGTATTCCGAGCGCCGTCTCCAAGGTCATGGCCGAGAGGCTGGCTGTGAAGAAGTATAAGAGCGCATCCAAGGTCTTCAGGGCCGCGCTGATCTATGTCGTCATCGTCGGCGGGGCGGGAGCTCTGGCGGCCTTCTTCGGGGCGCCGTATTTTCTGGCCAAGCAGCCCAATGCGGTCCTGGCCCTGAGAGTTCTGGCGCCGACCATTTTCCTGTCGGGAATCCTGGGATGCTTCCGCGGCTTCTTCCAGGCCCACAACACCATGAAGCCGACGGCCATCTCCCAGGTCATCGAGCAGCTCATGAACGCTATTTTCTCGGTGCTCATGGCCTACCTGCTGACACGCCCCTATGTGGGTGGCGATGACACGGTCCGCGGCATGTATGGTGCAGCCGGCGGCACCATCGGCACCGGCGTCGGCGTCGTGTCTGGTCTTGCCTTCATGCTCTTTGCCTATTTTTATAACAGGAAAAATGTGCAGAAGAGGGTGAGGATCGACACCAGATCCAAAGATGAGACCTACGGGCAGGTGTTCAACACCATTTTCATGATGGTGACGCCGATCATTCTCGCCACCTGCGTCTACAACCTCACCTCTGTCGTCGATCAGGTCATTTTCACGAATATCATGAGCGCCAGGGGTTCGACCGCCAAGGCGACGGCGGAGCTCTACGGCCTCTTCGGCTACCGCTTCAAGCCCATCATCAATATCCCGATCGCTCTGGCCTCGGCGACTTCGACGGCGCTCATTCCGGCTGTCGCAGCTTCGATGGCAGAGGGAAATAAGGACGACGCCATCGCGAAGATCGACGAGTGCATCAAACTCACCATGTTCATCGCGATTCCGTCCGCCATCGGCATCTGCATTTTGTCCTACCCGGTCATCTTTGTCCTCTACCCGAGCGGAAATGTGGTCGGGGCGGCAAAGCTTCTGACCCTGGGAGCCATCTCGGTCATTTTCTACTCGCTGTCGACGGTGACCAATGGCGTCCTGCAGGGTCTGGGCCATCCGTCGGTGCCGGTCAGAAATGCGGCGATTGCCCTGGCCGTCAACGCGGGCGTCACGGCGATCTGCGTGGGACCTCTCAACATCAATGTCTATGGCATTCTGGCGGCGACGGTACTCTATTCGTTTACGGTTATGCTGCTCAACTCGATGGCTCTCAACAGATATCTGGGCTACTCCCATCATCTCAACCAGTTCACGGCGCCTCTTAAGTCGGCTCTGCTTATGGGAGCCGTGGTTGCAGTCATCTACTGGGTGCCGCATCTGCTTCTGCCGTCTGTCTTCGGGAGGTATCTTTTCAGCGCCGTTCTGCTTGTGATTGCGGTTCTGGCCGGTATTCTGGTCTATTTTATTGCTTACGGCAAGTTCAATGAGCTGACGGACGAGGAGCTCAGAAGGATGCCCATGGGAACGCGCATGCTGCAGCTCTTCAGGAAATTACATATCAGGTAAATGATGAATCAGAGAAATTATCAAAAGGAGCTGGAGGGGATTCTGGCGGAAATGGAACAAAAAGGGGACGTGCCAAGGCTCCTCCTCCACAGCTGCTGCGCCCCCTGCAGCTCGTACTGCCTGGAGTATCTCTCCGGGCATTTTCACATTATTGACTTTTATTACAATCCCAATATCACGGAAAAAACAGAATACGAGCACCGGGTGAGGGAGATGGAGAGGCTGATCCGCGAGCAGCCGCACCGCTTCGAAGTCATTTTCAAAGAAGGGACGTACGAGCCGGAGCGTTTTCTTGAGGCTGTGAAGGGATACGAAATGTGCCGGGAGGGCGGCGAGCGCTGCCGCATTTGCTTTCGGATGCGGCTTATGGAGGCGGCCGAGGCTGCCGTCCGGGAAAAATGTGATTTCTTCACGACGACGCTGACCATTTCTCCCCTGAAGGATGCCCGCCTTTTAAATGAGATCGGGGAAAAATGCGGGAAGGAGTACGGGGTCAGATGGCTGCCGACGGACTTCAAGAAGAGGGGCGGCTACCAGAGATCGATTGTTTTGAGCCGGGAATATGACCTCTACAGGCAGAACTATTGCGGATGTGTCTTTTCAAAGCGGCGGGATTATGGTAGACTAAACGGAAATTCGGCACAAGAAAGGAGATAAAAGTGGCACAACTTTGGGGTGGACGGTTCACCAAGGAGACGGACAAACTTGTCTATGCCTTCAACCAGTCCCTGAATTTTGATAAAAGATTGTTTCATGCCGACGTCAAGGGCTCGATGGCTCACGTCGAGATGCTTGCGGCCCAGGGCATTTTGACGAAGGAGGACAGAGACGCTATCAAGGAGGGCCTTCAGAGCATTGTCAGAGATGTGGATGAGGGAAGACTTAAGATCGAGGGCGAGTACGAGGATATCCACAGCTTCGTCGAGGCCAACCTCACGGAGAGAATCGGGGATGCGGGCAAGAGGCTGCACACAGGCCGCTCCAGAAACGATCAGGTGGCGCTCGACATGCGTCTCTACATGAGAGATGAGATGGACGAGACAAAAAAGGATCTGGAAGGGCTCATGGGTGCGGTTCTGGGCCTTATGAAGGAGCACAAAGACACCTTCATGCCGGGCTTCACCCATCTGCAGAAGGCACAGCCGGTGACGCTGGCTCACCACATGGGCGCCTACTTTGAGATGTTCAAGCGGGATTATGAGCGCATCACATCCATTCGCACACGAATGAATGTCTGCCCTCTCGGAAGCGGGGCCCTGGCTGGGACGACCTACCCCCTCGATCGGGAGATGACGGCGTCCCTTCTTGGTTTCGACGGACCGTGCGAGAACTCCATGGACGGCGTCTCCGACAGGGACTATGTCATTGAGTTCCTCGACGCTCTGTCGATTCTCATGATGCATCTGAGCCGCCTCTCCGAGGAGATCATTTTGTGGAACTCCAACGAGTACCGCTTCATCGAGCTTGATGACACGTATGCAACCGGCAGCTCCATCATGCCCCAGAAGAAGAACCCGGATATTGCCGAGCTCATCCGCGGCAAGACGGGGCGCGTCTACGGGGCGCTCATGCAGATGCTGACCACCATGAAGGGCATCCCTCTTGCCTATGACAAGGACATGCAGGAGGACAAGGAGATGTCCTTCGACGCGGTCGACACGGCCCGCGGCTGCATCACTCTTATGGAAGGAATGCTGAAGACATCCACCTTCCACAAGAAGCGCATGGAGGAGAGTGCCCAGCACGGATTTACCAATGCGACGGATGCGGCTGACTATCTTGTCAAGAAGGGCATGCCCTTCCGCGATGCCCACGGAGTGATCGGCAGATTGGTTCTTACCTGCCTTGAAAAAGGAATAAAGCTTGACGATCTTCCACTTTCGGATTATAAAAAGGAGAGTGCCCTCTTCGAGGAGGACATCTATGAGGCAATTTCCATGAAGACCTGTGTCGAGAGAAGACTTACTTACGGGGCTCCGGGGGCAATGGATCAGGAAATTGAGAATGCGGAGCGATATCTCGCTTCGGTAAAAGACAAGTAACTTAGCAAGTAGAAGTTGCGAAGAATTCATTTTAAATTCAGGAGGAAATAGTTCCATGGCAGAAAAGCTTAAGGTCGGTATTCTTGGTGCAACAGGAATGGTCGGCCAGAGATTTATCACATTACTTGACAACCACCCCTGGTTCGAGATCAAGACGCTGGCGGCCTCCAGCCACAGCGCCGGCAAGAGATATGAGGATGCAGTCGGGGACAAGTGGAAGATGGAAGTTCCCATGCCCGATGATGTCAAGGATATCATCGTAAAGAATGTCGCAGACGTTGAAGAAGTCGCAAGGGACGTGGACTTCGTCTTCTCCGCCGTCAATATGTCGAAGAGCGAGATCCGCGCCATCGAGGAGGAGTACGCAAAGACAGAGACGCCGGTTGTCTCCAACAACAGCGCCCACAGGTGGACGCCGGATGTCCCCATGGTCATCCCGGAAATCAACCCGCAGCACTTCGAGGTTATCGCAGACCAGAAGAAGAGACTGGGCACAAAGCGCGGCTTTATTGCCGTCAAGCCCAACTGCTCCATCCAGTCCTACACGCCGGCTCTTGCGGCATGGAAGGAATTCGGGCCGAAGGAAGTTGTCGTCTCCACTTACCAGGCAATCTCCGGTGCCGGCAAGACATTTAAGGACTGGCCGGAAATGGTCGGCAACATCATCCCCTTCATCAGTGGTGAGGAAGAGAAGTCCGAACAGGAGCCGCTCAAGGTCTTTGGACATATTGAAAACGGCGAGATCGTCAAGTACGAGGGCGACCTCAGGATCACATCCCAGTGCATCCGCGTCCCGGTATTAAACGGCCACACAGCGACTGTTTTCATCAACTTCAAATCGGATCCGACCAAGGAAGAACTGGTCGAGGCACTGCGCGCTTTCCGTGGCAAGCCGCAGGAGCTGAAGCTTCCGCATGCGCCGGAACATTTCATCCAGTACCTCGAGGAGGACGATCGTCCCCAGGTTACAAAAGATGTCAACTATGAGGGCGGCATGGGCGTCTCCATCGGCCGCTTAAGACCAGACACCATCTTCGACTGGAAGTTCGTTGGACTTGCCCACAACACAATGCGCGGCGCTGCGGGCGGAGCAGTGGAGTGCGCAGAGATGCTCAGGGCACTGGGCTACATCGAAAAGAAGTAATTCTCCTTGGGAAAAAGATTATTTATCTCTGAAAAGCCGAGCGTTGCCCAGGACTTTGCGAGGACCCTGGGCGTCACCGGCGGCCGGCACGACGGCTATTTGGAAACAGAAGATACCATCGTCACCTGGTGCGTGGGGCACCTGGTGACGATGAGCTATCCCGAGGCCTACGATCCCTCCCTTAAGAAGTGGCGCCTCGAGACCATCCCTTTCATTCCGGAAACCTTTCGCTACGAAGTTATCCCCGACGTAAAAAAACAGTTTGCTATTGTGAGTGGCCTTCTTGCGAGGAAGGACGTGGAGACGATTTATGTCTGCACCGACTCGGGGCGGGAAGGAGAGTACATTTACCGCCTTGTCGAGATGATGTCCGACCCCTGCGTGAAGGAGAAGGACAGGCGGCGCGTCTGGATCGACTCATTTACCGATGAGGAGATTAAGCGCGGCATCCGCGAGGCAAAACCGGAATCCGCCTATGACCATGTCTCCGACGCGGCCTATCTTCGGGCCAAAGAAGACTACCTCATGGGCATTAATTTTTCGCGCCTTCTGACCCTCAAGTACGGGGACAGCATCGCGAACTACCGCGGCGACAAGTACACCGTTCTTTCCTGCGGCCGCGTCATGACCTGTGTTCTCGGCATGGTCGTCAAAAGAGAGCGGGAGATCCGCTCCTTCGTCAAACAGCCCTTTTTCAGAGTCCTGGGCAATTTCGGCGGCGTCGAGGCCGAGTGGAAAGTCACAAAAGGCAGCGCCTATGAGGGCTCTCCCAGACTCTATAAGGAAAATGGCTTTCAGGAGCGAATGGATGCGGAGGCGCTCATTGCATCTTTAAAGAAAATGGAGCCTCAAGAGGCAGTGATCACATCGATCACGCGCAAGACGGAGAAGAAGAATCCACCCCTTCTCTACAACCTGGCCGAGCTGCAAAATGACTGCAGCCGCCTCTTTAAGATCTCCCCGGATCAGACACTTAATATCGCTCAGGAGCTCTACGAGAAGAAGCTCACGACGTATCCCAGAACAGACGCCAGGGTCCTGTCGAGTGCAGTCGCCAAGGTGATTGACACCAACCTGAGGGGACTCACCCGCTACGAGCCTCTCGCTCCCTACGCCCGGCTCCTTCTTGACAAGAAGGGCTACGTCGGAATTGGCAGGAGCCGCTACACGAACGACAAGGCCATCACCGACCACTACGCCATCATTCCGACCGGAGCCAATATGGGCGCCGTGAATTCTTTATCGCCTCTGTCTCGCAATGTCTATGACGCGATCGTGAGGAGATTTCTGTCTGTTTTCTTCCCGGCAGCGGAGTACCAGAGGACGGCCATCACTTACCAGATGGGCAGAGAAAGCTTCTTCGCCAACCAGAGGAGGCTGATGAAGCCCGGCTACCTGCGCATCGCTGGCATGCCCAAACTCAGCGAGGCGGATCAGATGGACCTCACAGGCCAGAGGAAGGGCGATCATGTTCCGGCAAATGGGTTTGCCGTGAAAGAGGGGGAGACCGTTCCACCCAAAAGATATACGTCGGGTTCCATGATTCTGGCCATGGAAAATGCGGGCCAGCTCATCGAGGACGAGTCCCTGCGCGAGCAGATCAAAGGATCGGGAATCGGCACATCGGCGACCCGGGCGGACATCTTGAAGAAACTTGTCCGCATCGGCTATCTGAACCTCAATAAGAAGACACAGGTCATTTCCCCGGAATTTTTAGGCGAGATGGTCTATGATGTCGTCGACCACTCCATCAAAGCTCTTCTTGACCCGCGTCTTACGGCCAGTTGGGAGAAGGGACTCACGGGAGTTGCGGGCGGCAGCATTTCCAATGAGGAATACTTGGAAAAGCTGAGGGGCTTTATCGTCCGCCGCTGCGAGGCGGTCAAAGGAACAAATAATGCCTGGCAGATGCGGGCTCTCTACGACGCAGCCGCCCCCTATTATAAGACAAAGGCGTCCGCCGCAAGTCGTGGCAAAACGAGTCAGGGAAAAGGAAGAAAGAAAAATGGCACAAGCAGAACAAGTGAAAATCAGTGATCTTTTTACACTGAACGAGACAATGGCGAAGGATTACCTGAGAGGCTTTACCTATCCATGGGAGGCCCTTTCTGGCATCCACGACATCATCATTGAGATCGGCAAAAAGCTCCCCAAAGACCGCTTTGACGAAGTGGAGGAGAATGTCTGGGTGGCAAAGTCTGCCCATGTCTTCCCGTCTGCCTATCTCCACGGCGCCTGCATCATCGGGGAGAATACGGAAGTGCGCCACTGCGCCTTCGTCCGCGGCGACGCCCTCGTCGGGGACAACTGTGTCGTCGGCAACTCGGTCGAGCTCAAAAATGTGATTATCTTTAACAACTGTGAGGTCCCCCACTACAACTATGTGGGCGACTCCATTCTCGGCTACCACGCCCACATGGGGGCCGGCTCCATCACATCCAATATCAAGGCAGACCGCAAAAATATTGTTGTGAAGGGGAAAAACCAGTACGAGACCGGCCGCCGCAAGATCGGCGCCATCCTGGGCGACTGGGCTGAGATCGGCTGCAACGCGGTCTTAAACCCCGGCACCATCGTCGGCCAGCACTCCCAAATCTACCCGACCACCTGCGTCCGCGGTATCATCCCCTCCTGGACCATCGTCAAGGATAATGGGGAGCAGAAACCAAAGCACGACTGAATAGTTTCCGTTTTTCCCAGGCGGAGCAGAAGACCCGTGGGCTGGGCTGGCGGAACAAACCACCTCCCATCAGAGCGTATTCGAATTTGCGCGCCTGCTTTTGCGCGCAAGTTTTCGAAACGATGATGGGAGGTGTTTTGCTCCACAGACACCACGCCCACGTTACTGTTCACGGGGCAGCCAGAACTGTCTCGAAAAAGCACTTCCTTCGCGGCCGCCCCTCAAAGGTCCACTCCGGAAGTGCTTTTTCGAGGCAGCAACTGGCTGACG
>OMTP01000212.1 GCA_900313955.1 uncultured Lachnospiraceae bacterium
CCTGCTTTTGCGGCGAAAATTACTAAGTGAAGGAAGAAGGCCTTTGTGCGAAACGCCGAATTGACCCACCCGTGAACAGTAACATTAGAAAAACTTATAGCAAGTCCATAAAAACGTTGTATTTTACAGAAGCAAAGCGAAAGAGTAAGATTTCAGGCATAAGGCAGAGACGTCTTGAGATGATTTCAAGCGTCCCTGCCTTTTTTGTTATTTCACTGGTGAACAACGAATGCATCGAAAAAACTGTCTGTTTTCTATGAGGAGGGATATCTATGGCCCCGTTAGTTGCTCTTACGCTTGTCTTTTTTGTCTATGCGATCGGGGATCTCGTCGCCACGAAGACGAAAGCTCTCATTTCCATGTTGCTTGTCTGTTCCATTGTTTTTCTCATAGCTTTCTGGTGTGGACTGCCCGCCACGATCTTTGATGACTCAGGGCTTGCGGCATTTTCCAGCGTGACCATCTGCATGTTTCTGGTTCACATTGGAAGTACCATTAAAATAAGGGATTTCATCCAAGAGTGGAAGACGGTTGTCATCGTACTCATTTCCACACTGGCCATCGCCTTCGGCGTCTACTTTGTCGGCCAGTTTCTGATTGATCGCTATTACGCCCTGGTCGGCGGTCCCTGTCTGGCAGGCGGTATGGTTGCCTACCTGGTCATGAAGGATGTAGCCGACGCAATCGGCCACAATGATGTCGCTGTGTTTGCACTTCTTGTTCTGGCTTTACAGGCCATTGCCGGCGTGCCGATTGCCTCCAAGCTCTGCAGCCGTGAGGGCGAGAGTGTGTTGACTGACTGGAAGAACGGCAAGTATGTCCCGACGATGGAAGAGGAGAAGCAGGGTGCTTTCAGCCGTTTCAAAATCTTTGCGTCGGTACCGGAGAAATACAACAGTGCAAATCTCATTTTATTCAAGGTGGCGCTGATTGCCATGATCTCTCAGAAGATTGCAGGCATCACAGGAATCAATCAGCTGATCGTCTCCCTCATTTTCGGCGTCATTTTCCATGAAATTGGTTTTCTCGATGAGGCAGCGCTCACGAAAGCAAATGGTTTCAGCTTCGTCATTGCGGGGGCTCTCTGCAACATTTTCTCAGGGCTGGCAAATACAACTCCTTCCATGGTAGCGGGCATGCTTCTTGATCTTCTTGTGGTTCTCCTGATCGGCATAGCCATTGCAGCCGTCGCTTCGATTCTGGCTGGCAAGGTGTTTGGCTATTCCTGGAGTCTGTCCCTGGCCGTTGCCATCACAGCGCTCTTTGGTTTCCCGGGAACCTATCTGGTCAGCCGCGAAGTTTCCTCCGCAGTTGGTCAGACGCAGGAGGAACAGCAGGTCGTCATGAGCTACCTCATGCCCAAGATGGTCATCGCCGGTGTCGTCTCTGTCTCTATTGTCTCCGGTCTTGCCGCCAGCATCATGTCCGGCTGGGCCTAATGAGTCGAATTAAGTTCCTTAAACGAATGGAAAGGAAGAAGGAAAATGGATACATCCAGTATACTTCGTATCATTGAAGCATCGAAGAAGGATTTTGAGACCATCAGCGATTCTGTGTGGGACCACCCGGAAGTATGCTTCAAAGAAGTGGAATCCACGAAAGTTCAGATGAACTTTATGAAAGTGAGAGGATTCCGCATCACAACGCCACTCGCTGAAATGAAGACGGCCTTTATGGCCGAATATGGCAATGGCTCTCCAGTGATTGCCATTCTCGGTGAAAATGACGCCCTCGCCGGCCTCAGTCAGAAGGCGGATGTTGCACATGAGGATGCGATTGCTGCAGGGGGAAATGGCCACGGCTGCGGTCATAACCTGCTCGGAACTGCCGGTATGGAGGCTGTCTACGCATTGAAAACGTATATGGAAGAAAATGCCCTTCCGGGTACCATCCGCTATTATGCCTGCCCGGCCGAGGAGGGAGGCGGAGGCAAGGTATTTCTGTCAAGAGCCGGCGTCTTTGATGATGTCGACTGTGCCCTCACCTGGCATCCCGGAACAGACAATCGGGTAGATAATGCGGGTCTTGCCTGTGTCACTTTTAATCTGACATATCATGGGACAGCGGCTCATGCAGCCGTGGATCCGTGGAACGGCCGCAGTGCCCTCGATGCCGTGGAGCTGCTCAACGTCGGCGTCCAATTTCTCCGCGAACATGTAAAGCCAGACACAAGAATTCATTATTCGATTCTCGACTGCGGCGGCTCCGCCCCCAATATTGTTCAGCACACGGCGAAGGTCATGTACTGTGTCCGTGCCAGACTGAGTGCGGATATGGAGGATGTCTACAGGAGAGTACTGAAGGTCGCCGATGGTGCCGCACTAATGACAGAGACGACTCTGGATCCCCCGGAGATCATCAACGTCTACAACGGATTTGTCGCCAATCCGACTCTGGACAGACTTTTGCTCAAACATATCAAGGCGGTTCTGCCTCTCGACTATACGGAAGAGGAACTGGCGTACGCCAGGAGATTTCAGGCCTGCGGAGTGGATAAAGATGCAGCATTCCCAGTCAACATGGTCATCGATGAGCGGCTGGATCCTGCGCCCGTGGGTTCCACGGATGTCGCTGATGTGAGTCACGTCACGCCGACCAGCGTTGCCAAGGTTTCCACGGCAGCGATCGGGACTCCGTGGCACAGCTGGATGGTCACAGCCCAGGGCAAATCATCCATCGCAAAAAAGGGCATGCATGCCGCAGCCGCAGTCCTTGCTCTGAGTGCCCTGGATCTTTTCCTGGATCCGTCCCTGGTAGCACAAGTGCACAGCGACTTTATGGAAGCAACGCAAGGAGCAGCTTATCACACAATGCTCCCTGCAGCCAAAAAGCCCCAGAACTTCGAATGAACTAGCTGGCTGACGCAGGGACCAAAAGGGACGGTTCTAATGGTGCCACCAAAGTGGAGCCATTAGAACCGACCCCTTTTTGTCCCTTATGTATTCGCATAATGCATATTATGCGAATACATGAGTGTCTGTCCCCAGACAGTTTAGAACATTCTAAACTGTCTGCTGACAGGCACTCATGACAACTCCTTCTTTTGTCCATCCCTGTCTTCTTTTAATTTAAGAGCCAGTTTTCTGGATGGCATAGTAGGCATTTTTTGCATCGGAGTATTCCGAATAGGTATGGTTCGACCTTACTTCATCGTAATCAATGACTGCTATTGTATCGTCGAGCGAAAGCGTATTTCCCTCAATCGCATTCGTGCTCCATGCTAATCTCCTGGCAAAATCATCAATGAAAGGCCGACTGATCAGTGGATCTTCCATCGATTCGAGAATCTCTTTTTTTCTGTTTCTATCCGAATAATTTTGCTTTGATTATTAAATAAAGGCATCATTTACACCACAAAACCCTGCATCGTAATTTTCATATTCATGAAAATTTCTGAAGCGATCGGCTGATCAAAAGGAACAATCATGGGAGCTGCGTCTTCTTCAAAATAATAGATCGTTGATCTCTGTCTGGCCGGATCAATAATCCAGTACTCTCTCACTCCCGCATCTGAATAGAGTGTATTTTTTGTAAGTGTTAGCTTCCAAAGGTTTACATCCTAAATTGTATATTTGATCAAAATTGAACCC
>OMTP01000196.1 GCA_900313955.1 uncultured Lachnospiraceae bacterium
CAGAACAGGATCTTATGACATGACCATCAATCGCAACTTCTCCTGAACATTCATCAATCAATGCCTGTTCGAATTTACGAATCGGATTACCCCTGCTCCCAAGGTTATGCAGCAAAGAGGAAAGAGCCGTAGGACCCATTTTAAAAGCATAAGTCTTGTTTTCGACAGACAGTATGCTTTCCTGATAAAACTCATTCACCTGGTCAACATGGATAAAACCATTTGCTGCGAGAATCAACCCATATGAATAAATCTGTACAGCGGTTTCGTGAGGAAAACATCCTTTTAGCTTTTCGAGAATATCTCCTGATAAATGCTCAAGCAATGCATATTGGCCGTAGGCCACATCGGTTGTTTCATCATAAAAGAAATTCTTCCCTTCTGATTCGAGTTCAGAAAGATATCGCTTATTAGGAATAAATCCTTTGTCTGGAAGAATCTTTCCAATCAAATACCCATAGTTGCTACTCCATTTACCACTTGGAAGTTTGATTGCTTTATATTTGTATACCCTGTAAACACCGTTGTCGTTACGTATCCTGGTCGATTTACAAGGACGAAAACGTTTGATTTCATCCGGAACAGATTTGCTGCTTATCATAGACGATCGCCTTTTTCATATGTACATATATCAGTAATATCATATGTACATATTATGCCATAAAAGCATCAAAAAAGCAATAACATCAAGCCAAAATGAATCACAGAACCTTGGATCCAGATCCTTTTTGTCTTTATTTCAGATATTTTAGCATCTCTGCGTATTTATTTCGCCAATTTCGGGATTTTCATATGTACAGAAACCCCTATGATTGTGTCTAAACACGGATCCTTCGTCATCGGCGGTTCCTCAGGCCTTGAAAATGTCAACAAGGACAACGGCACCCCGATCAACTCCAGTATCACAGCTCCCTGCATCTGCAGAGGTATCATCAAATACATTCCGCGTCTTCAAAATGCCAAGATCGTCCGCACCTGGGCCGGCTGGATCGACCCAATGATCGACGGTGTCCCTGTCATCGACAAAATCGATGAAGTTCCGGGACTGGTTCTCTCCTGCGGCTACACCGGCCATGGATTCGGCATCTCTCCGGCAGCGGCTCTTGCAACTGCCAATCTTGTCTCCGGTGAGGAGACGCCGGTCGATATCAGCGCACTTTCCTACGACCGCTTCAAGGCCAAAGCATAAAGGTGCCTGTCACCAGAATCTTTCAACAATTCATTTTCCTCTCACAGGACTTTTGCGATCCCTGTGAGAGGACCCTATCCGATACATTTTCCTGCATATGAAAACTGAATGACTGGAGGTAATACGTATGAGTTATCCTGAAGTAGATTTTCTCTATCTCAATGAAGAGGATATGATCAAGGCCGGAGTCGAGGACATGAGTGGATGCATCGAGGCCATGGAGGAGATGCTGAAGCTCATGAAAGTAGGAAACTACCGCATGGGCGGCCAGAACGGCAACTCTCACGGCACTATGGTTTCTTTCCCGGCAGAATCTCCTTTCCCGGAAATGCCGGTCGATGGTCCGGACCGCCGTTTTATGGCTATGCCGGCTTACCTCGGCGGAAAGTTTGACATGGCAGGCGTCAAGTGGTATGGCTCCAACTGTGAAAATAAGGGAAAGGGTCTGCCCAGATCCATCCTGACCCTCATGCTCAATGATAAGGATACGGGCGCTCCTGTGGCTCTTATGTCTGCAAATGTTCTGTCCGCCATCCGCACGGGTGCGATTCCGGGGGTCGGCTTTAAATACCTGGCTCCGGAAAATGCAAAGACCATGGCCATCATCGGCCCTGGCGTTATGAGCCGCACGGCTCTCATGGCTGCTATGGCTGTTCGTCCGGGGATCGATACAGTGAAGATCAAGGGACGCGGCAAGGCTTCTATGGAGAAGTTCGTCAAGTTCGTCAAGGAGAAATATCCGAGTGTGACGACTGTTCAGCCGGTCGAGACGATCGAGGAGGCTGTGAAGGACGCAGATATCGTCTACGCGGCAACAACAACGCCGACCACGGGCGATACGAGCGTCTATCCTTATATCGCTGAGGACTGGATCAAGCCAGGCGCTATGTGCTGCACAACTTCCGCACTCAGATTTGATGAGGATTTTGTCGTCAACCGCGCACGGTCTGTCACAGACAATATCAAGCTCTATGAGGCATGGGAAGAGGAGTTCGCTCCGAACGCATATCAGACGGTTCCGATCCCGGGCGTCTATGTCGAGGATCTCATCGCAGAGGGAAAGATGGCTCCGGATCAGGTCGATGATCTTGGAGATATCCTTACAGGAAAGATCCCGGTCCACAGGGATCCAAATGAGAAGATTATCTACTCTGTCGGTGGCATGCCGGTTGAGGACGTCGCCTGGGGCACGGAGGTTTATCACAAGGCTATTGAGCTCGGCATCGGGCAGAAGCTGAAGCTCTGGGATACGCCGGCATTGGCTTAAGCTGTCCGCATGCGGTGTGCCTCCGGGAAAAGCACACCGCGGTGGACAGGGGTCAGCACATACCTTTTGGTGGAATGAACGGTGTATGTCTGAAGATAGGCTTATTCTTACGGTTCAATGCAAGATGAATACATAAGGACAATGGTGTCCGGGGGAGAGTGTGAGATCTCTTTACCCGGACTTTTTTAAAAAAGAAAAGGTAACTGTTCAGTACCCGACGGAAAGGTGCGATAAAAAAGCACTTCCTCCGCGGCTCTACGCTCCGCTTCGGTCGGCGCTAAACGAACGTCCACTGGACGTTCAGCGCCCCCTCAAAGGTCCACTCCGGAAGTGCTTTTTTATCGCACCTTCGTCGATCCTGCTGAACAGTTACAAAAGAAAAGGAGAAAATGTTATGGGACTTACAAAGATTGAGATTGTCACATCTCTTGTTAAAATCGACAGCCTGCAGAAGGTGCTTGGAAAGCTGGGCGTCACAGGTATGACGGTTTATCAGGCCATGGGATGTGGAACACAGTATGGGGCCAAGGAGTATGAGGTTGAGGAGAAGAATGAGACGCCGGCTCTTCTTCCCAAGCAGATGGTTATGGTCGTCGTCGATGATGCAGTTGTCCCCAAGGTTGTCGACGCGGTGGAAAAGGAGCTCTACACGGGCCACATCGGCGACGGAAAGATTTTTGTCTCCCCGGTCAGCAATGTCATCCGCGTCCGCACAGGCGAAGAAGGCCTCGATGCGCTCAAGTAAGGAGGTAGCCTTATGGAAGAAAAAAAGATCGGTCTTCCCAGTGCCATTGCCACTGGCGTAGGACTTATCGTGGCGACCAGTTGTCTCATGTCTCTTGGCCAGGGCGCCGGTTCCATCGGAATCACATTTATTATTGCCATGGTGATCGCCTGTGTCTTTAATCTGATCACGGCCCTTAGCCTGGCTGAGCTCAATGCTCTTATGCCCAATCTGACAGGCGGTCTTGCCCAGTACACGCTGGCGGCGCTTGGACCTTTTGTCTCAGTCATCGCCATGGTCGGCGGATATCTTGTCTGCAATACCATTTGCGGTGCTGTTGAGTGCGCCATGTTCGGAAATACGATGAACTCAGTCTTCAAAACAGGACTGCCGTCCAGCGTCTTCTGCGTCATTTTACTTGTGGTCCTCATCATAGCCAATCTTTACGGCATTGATATGTTCGCCAAGATTCAGGACTTTGTTGCCTATGGACTCATTTTCTCCCTTGTCATTATGGGTCTCATCGGAATGTTCAAGGCCGGCACGGGCACGGTGGTCAATCAGCCCTATGTTCTGAGCAGCTCCCCCAAGGACATCATGTCTCTTGTCGGACTTGCCTTCTTCCTCTTCCTTGGATGCGAGTTCATCATTCCAATCGCTCCTAATGTCAAGAATGCAAGAAGAAATGTTCCCCTGGGTATGGTTCTCAGCCTTTTGATTGTCTGCGGCATGGAAGTTCTGGTCATCCTCGGCATGCACAATTACACAAAGTGGGATGAGCTTGCATCTAACACTTCCCCACATGTCTTCTATGGTGTATCACTTCTGGGCAAGGCGGGAGAGTACTGGATGGCTATCGTTTCAATTTTTGCCGTTGTCTCGACAGTAAACTCCGTCATTAGCTCCCTCTCTTATATCTGCGCCGGCATGGCCAAGATCAATCTTCTGCCGGCTGTCTTTGAGAAGAGAAACAAGCACGGCGCTCCGTATGTCGGCATCCTTATGATTGGCGGACTCATGATCATCATCAACGCCACAGGTCTGTCTACGACTTCGCAGCTGTCGACCATGATCCTCATCGGATGCGTCTTCTGGATGGCCGCCTATGCCATCGCAAGCGTCGACGTGCTCATTTTCAGAAAGCGCCTGCCCAAGGCACCGCGCACCTTTAAGGTTCCGGGAGGACCGGTCCTGCCCATCCTCGGCATCGCGGGAAACATTTTCATGATGTATAATATTACGGCGGATCCGGACGCAAGACGCATGATTTACATTGTCGTGCTCATCATATTCGCCGCCCTGGCTGTCTATGCGACGATCTGGATCAAGAAGGTTATGCAGATTCCTCTTTTTAAGCCCATCCCTGTCCACAAGGTCATGGCAATGGAAAATGACATGTACATGGTCGTCCGCAGGAAAATGCGTGCGGGCGAGACAAAGAAGGTCACAGCTGAAGGATCAGCCAGCTGAGAAAATAAAACCTGCCGCAGAAAAATGCGGCAGGTTTTTATGACAGGATGAATTTTTCGGCGTAACGGCTCTGCAGGATAGTCTTGCGGTAGAGGCTGGGGGTGAGAAGGGTGAATTCCCGAAATTCCCGATTGAACTGGGACTGGTCATAGTAGCCGTGATCGATGGCGAGAGCCGTCATGGCGATGGAGGTGTCGTGGTCCAGGTGGTCAATGGTCTGCTGAAAGCGCATGATGCGGCAGTAGAACTTGGGAGCCATGCCCGTCACGGTCTTGAAGACCTTGTTGATGTAGCGCTCTGTGTAACCGGTCTCTTCGGCGATTTCTTTGACCTTGATGAGTCCGTGGCTTTTTTCAATCATGTCGCGGATGTAGGAGGCAAGTTCAGTCTGGGGATTGGAGATGGCGCTCTCTTTTTCTGTATCTCCGTAGAAGCGGAGGAAGAAGTCTGCCTTGTCCTGAAAGGAGCTGTGGTCGAGAATTCCTCCGATCAGAGGTTCGGAAACATTTGTGCAGAGGGAAAGGTCGATCGTGTTTCCGATAAAATCAGGCATGGAGCCGTCGATGAAGGAGGGGATGTGCCCGGGCATAAATCGTACCCCGAAATAGCGATGCCCTTCTTTCAGGGCGATATGCGTCCCTTTGAGGACGGATCCTGCTGCATAGGAGACGTCCTCGGGATGGTTCTCATCGATCATGAGATCGATGCAGCCGTCCGGAATGACGACCACAGAATCATTGTCTGTGTGCTCCGATGAATACTCGTAGATGTGGGCAATTCCCGCCGCCTCAATCGGCCGCTTGTAGTAGCGATTGGACGACAGGGCAAAGTAGGGCTGGATCGGGTACATAGGTTCCACCTCCTCTCTTATCTATTCGTAACTGTTCAGGAGGGCACTTTTGCTTCGAGAAAAACATTCTACACTCCGTTTC
>OMTP01000214.1 GCA_900313955.1 uncultured Lachnospiraceae bacterium
GAGCCGAGGAGGACATGTTTTTCTCGAAGCAAAAGTGCCCTCCTGAACAGTTACAATTTTTGAAAGAGTCATTGGGTTGAGGACACGGGGACGGTTCTTTTGTCCTCACCTTTGCCTGCTCCTAAAAGTCTTCATCGCTGCTGGCGATATCGACCTGCATTCCGGCGCCCCGCATGCTGTTTAAAATGTCATCTGCCGCGGGAACGGCCCTGTATGAGCTCTTTGTATCTTTTTTGAGATGCATCTGAATCTCGACGTGTTTCTTCAAATGCGCCTCGATGATGCTCATGAGCTTCTGCCGCACCTCTTCGTTGCCCACGGTGTGGGCTGCGAGGGGATGATCAAGCTCAAGATGAAGAACATTGTCCTCGGGATTGGCCGCATCATACTTGGGATGGGCACCCAGAAGAACCGCGCGGGTGCGCCCGAAGCCCTGAGGAAGTTCACCCACCAGAGTGCGCCAGCTGGCGACGACCTCCTTCAAGTCCTCAGGAGCCGCATTTTCCATTGCTTCCTCTTCCGAGGGCTCCGGATCATAAGCTTCCGGGGCAGGCGCATTTTCCAAAGTACTCATTGGCAAAGCATACCTTCCCGAGGTCAAATCGTCAAGCTTTGTTTCGATTTGGTGGATGCGATCGAGGAGATCTTCGGACTTTGTGCCCGTCTGGGGACGGCACATGCGGATGAGGGCGACTTCGGTCAGAACGCGGCGCGATGTGGACGCGCGCATGTCCCTCTGAAGGTCGGACAGAATGCGGATGTAGCGCATGCATGTCTCGGGCGGGACGCTTCGGGCAAGCTCCATGAGACTTTGGAGCTGCTCCCGGGAGATGTCTATACTCTCGGCGGCCTCTTCTTCGGAACTTGTGCCTGCGATGAGGAGGTTGCGGAGAAACCAGATGTAATCGCTGACAAATGCGCTGACTTCCATGCCGTCGGAGATGCGCTTCTCGAAGCTCCTGATGACGCGGCCGGCGTCACCGCGGACGGCACTCTTCGTGATGGTTTCGTAGACGCTTGTGTCGACCTGACCCAGTGCGGCAAGTGCGCGCTCGTAGGTCAGCTCCTGGCCCATATAGAAGGCGGTGCACTCGTCGAGAAGGGACAGGGCGTCTCGCATGGAGCCGTCGGCGGCGCGTGCGATAAAGCGCAGGGCCTTGTCCTCGGCCCTGACGCCCTCCGCTTCCATGAGTTCCTTCATGTGGTCGGCGATGGTGTCGACGCTGATACGTCGGAAGTCGAACCGCTGACAGCGGGAGAGTATGGTGACGGGAATCTTGGCGACTTCGGTCGTCGCCAGTATAAAGATGACGTAGGACGGGGGTTCCTCAAGGGTCTTCAAAAGCGCATTAAATGCGCCCGAGGACAGCATGTGAACCTCGTCGATGATGTAAACTTTGTATTTTCCTTTGGTTGGGCGGTAGCGGACTTCATCGATGATCTCACGAATGTTATCGACGCCGTTGTTGGAGGCGGCGTCGATCTCAATCACATTCATGGAATTGCCGTTAAGAATGTCCCTGCAAGTGTCACATTCATTGCAGGGACTTCCATTTTCAGGGTGTTCACAGTTGACCGCCCGCGCAAGCAGCTTGGCGACGGATGTCTTTCCGGTGCCTCTCGTACCGCAGAAGAGATAGGCGTGCATGAGACGCCCCGTCTTGATCTGGTTGCGCAGTGTGGTCACGACGTGATCCTGCCCCTTGACTTCATCGAAGGTCTTAGGCCGCGCTTTCCGATAGAGAGCGACGTAGGACATAATTAATCTCCGAAACTGATGCCGATGGACTTAGCCAGCTCGACGGTCTGATCGTGGGGATCGACCATCTTGAGTTTGCCGGCGCAGTCCTCGAGCGGGACTTTTTTGATCTCATCACCTGCAGCCGCGACCATGATGCCGTACTGCTGCTTTATGATGCACTGAGCTGCATAAGCACCGATCTTTGTGGACAGGTATCTGTCAAATGCATCCGGGGATCCGCCTCTCTGGACGTGACCCGGAACAGTAACGCGGACTTCGTAGCCTGTCTTCTCGGTGATGTCGTGTGCGAGCTTGTAGGAAATGGACGGGTACTTCTCGAGCATCTTGGCCATGGCCTTCTTCATCTCTTTCTTCTCGAGCTTTGCCCATTCCTTGGGGATGGCGCCTTCTGCAACGGCCAGAATGGTGAACTTCTTGCCGCTGTTGTGTCTCTTGTCGATGGCCGCACAGACTTTTTCTGTATCGTACGGGATCTCCGGGAGAAGAATGACGTCGGCGCCGGATGCAAGGCCTGCGCGCAGGGTCAGCCAGCCGACCTTGTGACCCATCACTTCGACGATGAAGACGCGGCCGTGGGAGGAAGCTGTGGTGTGGATGCAGTCGATGCAGTTGGTGGCGATATCAACAGCCGAGTGAAAGCCGAAGGTCAGATCCGTACCATAGATATCGTTGTCGATCGTCTTGGGCAGATGGATGATGTTAAGTCCTTCCTCATGAAGGAGATTGGCTGTCTTCTGGGTTCCGTTGCCGCCCAGGATGACCAGGCAGTCGAGTCTCAGCTTATGATAGTTCTGCTTCATGGCTTCGACCTTGTCGAGCCCGTTGGCGTCCGGAACTCTCATGAGCTTAAAGGGCTGGCGGGAGGAACCGATGATGGTGCCGCCGCGCGTCAGAATACCGGAGAAATCGCTCGATGTGAGCAGTCTGTAGTTGCCGTAAATAAGGCCCTTGTAGCCATCTTCAAAGCCGTAGATCTCGATGTCCTTGACGTTATTGGTCAGTCCCTTGACGACGCCTCTCATCGTAGCATTGAGTGCCTGGCAATCGCCGCCGCTTGTAAGTAATCCAACTCTCAGCATAATGATTTCCTCTTTTCCTAATTATTTTTGTTGAAAATGGTATTGACGGAAAAACTCTTGTTGTCAGTATACCGCATCTTGCCGATTTTGGAAATACGACTTGGGCATTTTCGTGAAAAAAGAGTAGAATGGCTGAGTGCTTTTTGTGCAAATGCAACGGGGCATGGGCGGCTCCGCAAAAAGCCTGCTCCGGTCAGTTGATCGTTCTTACCCATGTTACAAAAAATAAACCGCGCGCCTCACTTTGAATCGTCATCAACAGACGTAACCTCACCAGCCGGCTCGGCCCAGGCACCCTTGCGTCACACGAAAGATCTCCCTTAGTGCTGCTATGTTCCCATCCTGACACGGTTCGGAAGTTTCCGTTGCGCAAGACCCAGACGTCATCGCTGCTTAATGAGGGCAGCTCCATCAAATCAGGCCCTCGGATCGGCATCACCCCTGCTATAGCGGATTTCAGGTACAGGGCCCCGCTACTGCCCCGGCTGCGCGGTATTTTCAGTATACTTAATTTCGACACTTCTGTCAATTATGAAATCCCCCGGACATCTTCTCACTCGCTGAGGACGGTGCCGTCGGCCAGGGTGATGGTGTAGCCGTTGTAGTTGATGGTGCCGGAGTTGCTGAGGGATGTGATGGTGCAGTTGCCGGTCAGGTTCCAGGTGGAGCCGGCCTCGACGGTGACGACGGCATTGTCGTCAACGGCTGTTCCGCCATCCGCATTATCCGTGATGCTGATGGTTCCGGTAAATGTGCTGTTGTCCCTGAGGGTCATGTTGAGGGTCGAGATGCTGTCGACGGAAATATTTCCCTCGAGGGTCTGGCCGCTGCATGTGAGCTCTACGTTGCCGCCGTTCTGGCCGGCCGTACCCCAGCCGTGGGAGGCGTCATTTCCCACGATGGTCATGAGATTGGCGTCTGTGTCCTCGTTCTTGATGGTGACTCCCGACAGATTGATCTTGCAGGATGTGTTGGTGATGTAGAACATATCGCCGTTTTGAGCTGTGAGGCTTCCGCCCGTGAGATCGAGCTCGGATGTTCCTTCCTCGGCGTCGCCGGACATGGACTGGTAAATCATGACGTTGTGGACATTGATGTCGGAGCTTGTGCCCTCGGTGTCGCTCATGTTGCCCGTGATGTCGCAGTTCTCGGCGGAGATCGAGTTCTCGCCCTCGATGACAAGCGCCTCGGAGTTGTTGGCTGTGAGGGTGGCGTCCTTGACGCTGATGGTCGCTGTGGAGTAGACCGCGGGGGAGTTGTAGCCATTCGATGTGTAGGTGCCGCCAGTCACATTGACGGTGCCGCCGCCTCTGTCGGAGCGGATGGCTGCCGCGGAGTTGCCCGCAGTGGTGACGGTCAGGTCAGATGCGTTTGTTGTCGCGCCGCCTGTCGTCTGGATACCGCCGGAGTTGTCCTTGGAAGTTGTGATCGTTGAGTCAGAAATATTGACGGTCGTGCCCGAGCCGTAGCTGAAGACTCCGTTGCCGTTCTGGGCGTCCGTCGTGATGTTGGCATCTTTTATCGTGACAGTCGCTCCGTTTGTTGCCAGAAGACCTGCGTTGACACCGTAAAAGTCGCCATTTTCCACATTGGATGAGGAGCCGCCGGTCTTGTTGACTGTGATGCCGTCAAGTGTGACCGTCGCGCCGTCGACGCGGAGAGCATTTTCATCATCTCCGGAGGACTCGTAGGTCTCGCTCTGAACGGAGCTGTCCTCGTCGATGGTGTTGGCCGCAGAACCCTGGTCGACGGTACCGCTTGCGCTGTCGCCGCCCGGCTGTCCCTGACCGCCGTTGCCGCCCGGGCCTCCCTTTCCATCCATGGTCTGGCAGATGGTCACAGACTCGACGCTTGTGCCGTCGTCGGAGAGGGTGATCTTGAGAACGGAACCTTCGGAAATATCATCGATGGTCGCGTCCTCGGTCTGCATCTGTGGCGCCTGGCCTCCATTGCCGCCAGGGCCCCCCTGACCGCCGTCGGAGCTGTCGGTGCTGGCATCGCCGGAGCCTGACGGGGCCTGGCTGGATGGAGCCTGCCCGTTTGCCTTGTCGGTTGCGCCGCTTGTGGCATCAGCACTGCCATTGGTATTGTCTGTGTCAGTTGTTGTATCGGTGGCTGCGGTGGTTGTTGCAGTGTTGGTCGTGCTCTTGTCGGTGCTGCCGTTTGCATCGGCGCTGTCACCGGAACCTGACGGAGCCTGACCTGAAGGCGGTGCTGCAGGAGCGTTTCCATCTGTACTGCCGGATCCGCTGGTGCTGTCGCCTGAGCTGCCATCGGATGCATTGCCCGGGGCCTGGCCGCCAGGGCCTCCCTGACCACCGCCCATGGACTCCTTGTTGATGGTCGCATCGCTTAAATCGTAGGTTGCGGAATCATCGCCCTCGGTAAACTCCGGTCCCTGCATGGTCCCGGTCGTCACGGTAACCTTGTTTCCGTCAATCGCTGTGACCTTGCCGTAGACGACATTTTCACTTGTCTCTGTTCCGCTCACGGCCGCGGATTCCGTTGTTGTGCTTGTGGTTGTGCCTGCATTTCCGCATCCGACGGCTGTCGTCATGAGGACTGCACTGAAAACCATTGCCATCCAAACTTTATTTTTTCTCATACTAACGTCTCCTTTCATATTTCCAATTCCAGTTCGTATGTCCTGTGGAATGCTGTCTGCTTTTTTCCTGACACCTAAAGCATACAGGGCGAACCTTAACTGAACTTTAAGAAAGGAGACGTTTCACAAAAGTGTCATACTTTGTAACTGTTCAGAGCCCGACGGAAAGGTGCGATAAAAAAGCACTTCCTCCGCGGCCACCCCTCAAAGGTCCACTTCGGAAGTGCTTTTTTATCGCGCCCTCGTCAGGCCTGCTGAACAGTTACCATACTTTTTCTTTTGCAGCCTTCATCGCGCGAAGCATGACCTCAAACACAATGTGGTTGTCTGGCAGATACCGACAGGTAATGGAGCTGGCGGCGTGGTCCGTGATAGCCCGCGCAACAGAGAGCCCGATTCCGCTGCCGCCGCTCTTCTGCGTCCTCGCCTCATCCGCCCGGTAGAAGCGGTCGAAGAGACGGTCCGGGTCGCCCTTGAGAGGCGAGGCGCTCACGTTGTCGAAGACAAGCCGGATCGCCGGGCAGTCAGATGCAACGACCCGTCCGGACCAGTTCGTTGCATCTGACTTTCCATCCAGGCACTCCAGGCTGATCTTGTAAGTTGTCTCTTCCTTCGCATATTTGACTGTGTTATCAAAGAGAATGGTCAGAAGCTGGACGTACCAGTCCCTGCGGAAGTTGAATACCACCACGGGGACGGTTCCGGCGGTCCCACCTGCAAGTGGACCATTCGAACCGTCCCTTGTGGCGCTGCCCACGAGGGCGCCTGCCGCCTCGATTTTCATATTCTTCAGCTCGAAGGAGGCGTCGTAGCCGCGCAGGGTATGAAGGAGAAGGGCCGCCGCATCGAAGGTCTCTGGCGGAATGATATCGGGACCTTCCTCCATTTTCGTGAGGGTGAGAAGATTGGTTGTGAGCATAGTGAGGCGGTCGACCTGCCCCCTGATATTGGTCAGCCACTTATTTTCCCCGGAATGAAGCTCGAGGACCTCGGCATTGGCCCGGATGATGGCGAGCGGCGTCTTGAATTCGTGTCCTGCGTCGGAGATAAAACGTTTCTGCTTGTCTATGCTCTCCGCGACCGGACGGATGGCCTTTTTCGACAGGAAGATGACCAGCGCAAGCATAAGTCCCCAGACAATGACGCCGACGACAACCGTGATGAGCAAAATGCGCAAATTGGCGGAAATGACTCTTCTCTCATCGAGAAAAGCGTAGATGTGACCTCCATTGACTTCCTTTTCCTCAACCTTATAAAAATAGCCGTGCAGGCGTCCCTCCGTCTTCCCGTCCGAGGCGATCTCCTCAACATACGATTCTGCCGTCGTTTCGTCGACCGAGGAAATGTGGGTCAGATCCGTGTAGATCACCTTGCCACTGGCGGAGGTGCGAACGAAGAAATAGCGCTGGGAAGCCAGAGCATCCTGGGCCTCCGGGGACATCGGCGGAGGAGTTGTCCCGGAGCCGCCTGCATTTTCAGGAGCTTCCGGACCGGGATTGGACGCGTTCTCGGGAGCAACCGGACTTAGCCCCGCATCTTCCGCAACTTCTGAGGCGGCGGATGCATCGGGAGCCGGCGGTGCGCTGACATTTTCATCATCTGTGGAAAATGTGGGCCGGCTGAACGCTTCCTCCTGCATGATCATGCCCAGGGTGGATTCGGCGCTCGTGTTCGAGCTGGCCATGTTGAAAATGTTGACTGCCGCAAGAAAAAAGGCCATGAGCAGCGTAATTGCGATCATGGCCGTGCGGATAAATTTTTTCTGAAGGGTCTGTGTCATAGTTTCTCCTGTGTAAGGGCGCGGGGACGCAGCAAGTGCCTTCAGGTCTCGAGCCGATAGCCGATGCCGCGGCGGGAGGCCAGGGTGACAAAAGTGCCGAGGGACTTCAGGTGCTTGCGGATATTGGAAATGTAGACCCATACACTACTCGTGTCGGCGTCGCTGTCGGAGCCCCAGATGCTGTCGAGAAGATTCTCAGCGCTGAAGTACATGCCGGGGTGGGACATGAATGTCTCCATGATCTGGTACTCCTTCCTGGGGAGAACGATTCCATGATCATCCGAAGACGCGCTTCCTCGCAGGGTGAAGTCCGCGGGGCTGAGATGCAGGTCCCCGAAGGAGAGTTCCTCGGGCCTGTAGGTCTCGCGGCGGCGCAGCATGGCGCGGACGCGGGCCAGAAGTTCTCCCATGGCGAAGGGCTTCACAAGATAATCATCCGCTCCGCTGTCCAGCCCGAGAATGCGGTCTTCGACCTCCGTCCTGGCCGTGAGGAGAAGAACCGGCGTCATGTCGCCCGCTGCCCGCAGGGATTTGAGCACTTCAATGCCGCTCTTCCCGGGCATCATTATATCGAGGATCATCCCGTCGTAGTGATTGGTTCTGGCATAGGCCAGTGCCTCCTCCCCATCCGCAGCATAATCCACTGTGTACTTGTGCAGTTCCAGGATGTCGACGACCGCATCTGCCATCGCCTCCTCATCCTCAGCATAGAGTAATCGCATAACTTTCCAATCTGTCCGGTGCCCATTGTCCGGTGACAGGCACCTACAGCTCCTTGATAAGATCGATGGTATCGGCGTAATCGCGGGAGACCTGGGCAAAGAGGCGGCCGTCGGGGTCACTGCCGCCGTGGCGGAGAACTTCAGTCAGGTCGCTGGCGGAGTGGCCGAGGCGGTCGAGGCCCAGGTTGAGGGCGACGCCCTTCAGGGTGTGAACATCGTTAAACGCCTGTTTGTCGTCGTGGGACGCTATGTCGGCTTCGAGCTTCTGAAATGTGTCGTCCTCGAGAAAGCGCTTCAGATATTTCATTGCAATCTCATCGCTGAAGAGGCGGTCCATGGTCGCGTCGTAGTCGCCGCCGGCCTTGTCATAAAATTCCTGCAGGGTCATATACATCTTCCTCCGTGGCAAAGCAGCTTGCCTGTTGAAATGACTGTTCTGTTAAAAGCAGTTATCTGCCTGGAGCAGATAAGGATGTCTGCCTTATCTTACTTGTTGTCCGCGTACGCCTTACTGCGATCGACGAGGGCGTCGGTGTCGCTGGTCGTCTCGTCTTCGTTCGAAATGAGGCCTTCGGTGGATGCGGCTCCCTCGGTCGTCTCGAAGAAAGTGACCGTCAGAGTACAGCGGACGCGGGCTCCGTCGTGAATGCCGGTCTGTACGCTTGTGCCGGATGCATCTTCGTCAGTCACGCTCTGCACCTGGAAATCGCTCAGGATACAGCGGTACTGACAGGTGTTGAGGGCACTCAAAACATTCATCATGGTGTCGTAATTGGGCGACGTGAAATCGAGGTCGACCTGGCGGCGCACGGTCGTGCCGGTCACGGTCGGGTCGTTCCATGTGATGGAGTTGATCTGATCGGCGTCCCCCGACAGAATCGAACCCACCACATTGACCTCATTTGCAAGATTGTTGTAGACCATGACCTCGCCCTTGGTCTTGCCTGCATTTTCCTCGATGGCACGGCGCATCTTCTGCATCTGGACGACCTTGGCCTGCTCGAGCGTAATCTGGTTCTCCACCGTCGTCGTGTCGAGCAACGCGATCTGCTCGTTGAGACCCCTCACGGCAAAGAAGTAGTAGAAAATGCCCACGGCCAGAACGAGGCACAGGATGAGCAGGATTTTTTCTCTTGTGGTAAATTCATGACTCAGCATCGCTTGCCTCCATGAAAATGTAATTGCACGGCAACTGTCAGAATTTTCTCAATTGTCCGGTGACAGGCACCCTTCACTGGCTTTCGGAGGGCGCCGAGGACGTGGTGGAGCCGCTGCCGCCGGCATAGGTGATGTGGATCTCGGCGATAACGGCGCTCGAGCTGTCGCCTGCGCTGGGAGCGTTGGTGGTTGCGACGGTGACATACTGGTTGCGGGCGTCAGCCTGCAGGGTCTTGATGAATGTGGACGTTGTCGCCAGATCAGTGACCCCGGTCTCGATCGTGATGTCCGTTCCGGACATGGTCACGCTCGTGACGGAGACGTAGGGGAAGAGATCCTCCTCAAGCATGTGGAAGACGCCGGTCTTGTCGACCTCGGCCTTCTCGTCCTCCGTCAGGTACCAGCCCGTCGCCTTGTCGTATTCCTTCTTGACATCGGCGTAATCGGCGTCGGCCTGCTGCAGCGCAACGAGCTGCATCTGCAGGTTGTCATACTCGGCCTGCTTCTCGTTCAATGCCCTCATGCGGCCAAAGACGCCAAAATAGACGAAAGCCAGAAAAGCCAGCACAAAAACAACAAGGAAGATGGCGAATCTGCGGCTCTGTCTCTCCTTTTCATGGCGGACCAGATTGATGACCGTCTTGTCCGGATATCTCTCCGCTCCCTTAAAAGAAATCTGCTTCGAAAAGATGCTGCCCTTTGCGCTCTTATCCTTTTTTTCTGCCAAAGATGCCGCCCCCTTTCGATTTCATTTTCTTCGCTTTTTTATCCTCTTCTCCGCCGTCTCCAAAGACGTTGGTCCGGACGGAAGACTTCCCGGGAGCAGGTTCATCTTCCACAAGTCCTTCGGGGCCGAAGACGCGGCCAGGGAAAAATTCCTTGTTCCAGCAGATGCCGATGGCCGGAGCGCTTGTGACAAGTGCCTCGCCGTCCATGCAGTCAGACATTTTCAGCTCAGAGAGGGGCATGAGTTCGAGGGGGACGATGTCGGCGATCTCCGACATAAGGTAGCCGTTGTGAGCATTTCCTCCAAAATAATACATGGTCTCGAGCGTATTGTCGTGGTGCTCGAAGACGTAGTAGTTGATGGCGTGCATGATGTCGACAGCGATGGAGCCATAGATGTCGCGGCAGGAAGGAAGTCCCAGCACATCGTCCTGATTCTCGCGCAGGCGAACCTCGGCGATGTGAGGATCGATGTCGAGCTCGCGGGCAATGGCGTCGCGGATGGCGTTTCCGCCGGTCTCGATGGTTCGCGTCACCTGGTAGAAACCGCCCGAATAGATGTCGATGCGGGTGCCGGTCGCGCCCAGGTCAAGGACCGCGAAATCATTCCTGACCACGTCGGGGGCCATCTGATGAAAAAGATTCGAGATGGCGCGGCTGCGCGGCGTCGCCTGCATGAGGCGGAGGCGGGCGCTGCGGCAGAGCGCATCCAGACGCCCCATTTCCTTTTTCGAGACGGCGACCGCATTCAACGTCATTTCCTTATCGGTCCGAGTGATGAGCGAGTAATCGTAGTAATAGGCGTCCTTGTCGTCCGTGATAAAGTCGTGAAACTCATAAGGGAGGTTGGTCTGAAGCACCTGGGTGTTCATGAGAGGCAGGGTCGTCCTGCGCTGGAAGATTGCTTCCTCGGGGATGACAAAGGCCGCGTGTTTTGCCGTAAATCCTTCTTTTTTGATTGTCTCTTTCAGAAAATCAGCCGCGCCGTCCCACGCCGCGATACGCCCGCCCTGCATGATGCCGTCAGGGATAGGGGCCGCAGTACAGCGCACAATCTTCTCGTCCTGGCTGGTCTGGGCCAGCTTCAGGCTGCTGTTTCCAAAGGCAATGCCAAGATAGGCTTTCGGTGCCATACACATCCTCCTAAAATAGGCCGAGATACCAGTGAATCACGGGATCTCCCAGAATGATCGTCACATAAGAAGCAATACTTATGGCCGGTCCGAACGGGATCTTCTCCCGCCGGCTTGTGGCCGCCATAAGAAGCCCCACGAGGCAGGCGACAATGAGGTTCAGAAGACCCTTCTTCCATCCCAGGTACCAGCCCAGCATGAAGAAGAGCTTGATGTCGCCTCCGCCCAGAGATTCCTTCCCTGTTATTTTATCAAATATGAGGGAAATGACAAGTAATCCTCCCGCGATGGCGACGGCTCCGATGATTCCATCGATGAAAAGTCTTCCGACCGGAACTTTTTTGAAAATGCCCCCGGCCGCAAGGGTGGCTGCGTACCAGATGAGTCCCGAGAAAATGAATCCGTCCGGGATCTCATAGCTCATGAAATCCGCCACGGAAAGGCCAAGAAGCAGGGTTGCAAGTCCCATGAATTCGACCGTCGCAAGGGAAAGGCCAAACCTGAGGACAAGCCCCACCCAGGCAAGGCCCAGAGTGATCTCAGCGACCGTCGAGTCCCCGGGAATCTTCGCCCCGCAGTAGCGGCACCTTCCGTGAAGGGCCGCGTAGCTCACAATCGGGACAAGATCCCATTTCTCCAGCTCATGTCCGCAGACATCGCAGTGACTTCTCCCGCGGATCCAGCTCTCCCCCTTCACCGTCCGGTAAGCCACGCAGGTGATAAAGCTTGCGAACACCGACCCCAGAAGAAAGGCCAATAGTATAGTATAGGCCCTGAGGCCCGTCGTCATCAGATCAGACATCGCGATCCTTTCCTCCACTTGCGCTCCGTTCGTCCCACTCTGGCTGCTCCGAGCAGATCTTCTCATCGAACCTCGTTTATCTTCCCGCGACCCAGCTCAGGCGGATGTCCCCGTTCGATGTGACGACCTTGATGACCATGGTATTTTTTTCTCCCTGGTAAGTGATGCCGTCAATCGTCGCCACAACAGCTTCGTTATATCCTCTCGGCCGGTCACCGACAATTTTATTGGTTCTGTTGTCAAAGTAGCCGACATAGCCCTCCGCCTTCATATGGGCGCAGAAGCCGCCCTTGTCCGGGCAGTCATTGACCGGGCAGCGCTCCCCGTCGAGCGAATTGACCCTGGCCACCGAGTAGGCCGTGTTGCCCAGGAGGTTGTCATTCCCCGTCGCAAGATGATCCCGATACCACATAAGTCCCACAAAAGCAAAGAAAATGAGCGCGGCCGCGATAAACCCTCCCATGATGGCCTCCCTCCGGGAGACAGCTCCCCGCGACTCGCGGAGCTTCATGCTCTGAAACTGCTTCACTTTCGAGAATCGCTCCTTTCCTGAAAACCTTTTTGCCACCCGTCCCAGGGAAACTTCTTAACCTGCGACGAGCAGTCAGGTGTCATTCACTTTGCTCACATGAGATTGTACATGGTGAACATGGGCAGATAGATAGAGATGACGATGAAACCGGCGAAGATGGCGAGGATAATGAGCATGGTAGGCTCGAGCTTACTGATGGCACTTTTCATGGCAAAATCAAGTTCGTTCTGATAGTAGCCACCGATGACTTCAAGGGTCGACTCGAGTTCTCCGGTCTCCTCGCCGATGCCGGTCATCTGCTTCAGCACCTGAGGAAGATATGCACAGTCCTTCATGCACTCGCCCAGAGTGTGGCCGCTCTCCACTTTTTCCACCATCCCCCCGATCTCTTTGGCGAGAATATAATTTTCCTCCACCTTGGATGTGACTTCGAGGGCGCTCGACACGGGCAGGCCCGCCTTGAGGAGGGTCGCCATGGTGTTGGCGAACTGCGTGCTGCCGTTCAGAGTGTTGATATTTCCCAGAACAGGCATGGTCAGTTTTCTTTTCGCCCAGTGGACGCGGCCCTTGGGCGTGTGATGGTAGATCTTCACGAGGACAGCAGCAGCGCCGATGATGCCCAGGATGAGGAGCCACCATGTTCCAAAAAACTCGGACATGGCGATCATAACGCGGGTCATGGCTGGAAGCTCGCCGCCCAGGTCCGCGAAGACGCTGGTGATGGTCGGCATGACCTTGATCATGACGACGAGGAGGACGACGATGGCCACGCATACGACGAAAATGGGATAGGACAGGGCCTGCTTGATCTTCTGCTTTGACTTGTAGTCCTTCTCATAATAGCTCTCGAGCATGGCAAATGAGTCCTCCAGGGTTCCGGACAGCTCTCCGGCTCTCACGGTCTCGATAAATGTCACCGGCAGTTCCTGGCAGTTTTTTTCAAATGCATCCGACGCCGGAACGCCCTGGGCGATGTCCTGGGCTGATTTTTCCAGCATGAGCCTGAGTCTCCGGTCTTTGGTCTGGCCGGCGATCATCTCCGCACAGGCCGCGATCGTGAGGCCGGACCTGAGCATAATCGAGAACTGGGAGCACATGACGGACAGGGCCTTGGTGTCAATTCCGCGCGAGATATCCTGGCTCAGGAAGGCCAGCTGTCTGGACGGGGCCTTCACTTCCTGAATCTTAAGGACAATCGGGTACTGGAGGCGGATTCTCTCGACCGCCGCGTACTCGTCGACGCCCTCGACGACGCCGCTCACCCTGGCGCCCTCCTGCGTCATCGCTGTATATTTATAGGTCTGCATGTGCTTCACCTCCTTTGTTTCGTGGCCACCGGGCGCCACGGGGGACTTTTTCTCGCGCAACATTCAGGGCTGCGCCGTCACGGCCTCCTGATTTTCAAAATTGTTCGTAACTGTTCAGGAGGACACTTTTGCTTCGAGAAAAACATGTCCTCCTCGGCTCAAAAGAAGGCCTGATCG
>OMTP01000048.1 GCA_900313955.1 uncultured Lachnospiraceae bacterium
CGCGAAGGAAGTGCTTTTTCGGGACAGTTCTGGCTGACCCGTGAACTGTAACCATTAGCGGAGCAAAAACACCTTCCATCAGGGCCGCATTCGATTTTCGCCGCCTGCTTTTGCGGCGAAAATGACTAAGTCCGGATGGAAGGTGTTTTTGTGGAGCGATGCAATGCCCGCAGAGCAATCCCAGACCACCCTCTCGTGAACGTGTTACTTGTACCGTCTCGCCTCTTCTCCCTTTAATTCTTCATAAATCTTCGTGTAGTTCTCGTAGCGCACTGGGTGAATCTTCCCAGCGGCCAGCGCATCCTTCACGGCACAGTCCGGTTCATTCCTATGGACGCAGCCATCGAAGCGGCATCTGCCCTCGTAGGGATCGAACTCGTGATAAGAAAAGCGCAGATCCTCTTTTTTGAGTTCAAGGGCCGTGAAGAAAGAAAAGCCCGGCGTATCGAAGATGAAGGAGTCCTCATCAATACGAATGAGCTCAGCGTGCCGGGTCGTGTTCTTTCCCCGGGCCAGCTTCTTCGAGATCTCGCCGACCTCCATGTGATCGCTGCCCAGAACCGCATTTGTAAAAGAGGACTTGCCCACGCCCGAGGGGCCGGCAAGAAGCGTCGTCTGCCCTTTGAGAACCCCCCTCACCTCGTCCATTCCCTCCCCAGAGTGGACAGACACGAAGGAAACCGGAGAGCCGCAGTCCCGGTAGATGGCTTCGATCTCCGCAAGAGAGGAAGCGTCGGCACCGTCGATCTTGTTGAAGACAATCCTCGACGGAATCCCCTTCAGATCCATGGAAATGAGAAAGCGGTCGAGAAGCATGAAATTTGGATCCGGATTCTCCAGCGCAAAGAAAATGAGCGCCTGCCCCACATTGGCGGCGGCGGGCCGGACCAGCTCATTTTCCCGGGGGAGAATTTCCGTGATGTTGCCCTCCCGATCGGCCTCATGGGTGATCTCAAAGACCACGTTGTCGCCAACCAGAGGTTTCATGCCCATTTTCCTGAAGATACCTTTTGCTTTACAGGCATAAATGCCGGATCCCGCTACAGAAACGTAGTAGAATCCGGCAATGCCTTTGACAATCTTACCCTGCATAGTTCCCATCAGCCCTTGGCTGAAAAAGTGACCGGCCATGTGGCGCGGGCCTCATAATTGCCCTCGCTGTTCATCTCATACAAGTAAATCGTTCCGTCCGTGACGCCTGTCGCACCGGTCGCCTGAAGGAGATACGGGAAAGTAATGGACGTGCCCTCATCAAGCGTGGTCTCCGTCTCCTGGCCGTCAACCGTCTGCTTCAGAGTGATGCGGTAAGCACCGCCCCCGTAATTCTCCGGCTGACCAAGTCTTGCGGATGTCGTCCATGTCTCAGAATCGCCTGTGCCGCCGGTTGTACCCTGCGATGCCTTGTCAGGATCGTTGACCGTCAGCGTGATCTCCGTGCCCACTGCCACTTTTGATCCGGACGACAGGGACTGGCTCATGACCTCACCTGTATTGACGGAATCCGTGGAGCCGTACTCCTCCTTGACAGTGAGACCCGCACTCTGTGCGGAAGCTGCCGCCGAGTCATAATCCATACCGACATAATCGCGGACAGTGACCTCACTTGACGTCTCAGAACCGGTACTGACAACAAGCGTAATCTGGTCGGTAGGAGCCGCCTTGCTGCCCTCTGTCGGACTCACGGAGATGATGTTGCCGATCTCAACGCTGTCGGACTGCTCCTGGCTCGTCGTCACATTGGTGAAGCCAGCATTCTTCAGAGCATTCTCAGCATCCTGAAGCGTGCTGCCGACGATGCCGGACGGAATCGAGATCTGAGCCTTACCGCTCGATCTGTAGTAATGAATGGTCGAATTTCTGGCGACCTTGCTGCCCGCCTTGGGATCCTGCTCAATGATGGTTCCCTCTGCTTCGTCCGACGCTTTCTCGCCATCGTACTTGATGCCGAGGCCGTACTGCTGCGCCGTCTGCTGCGCCGTTGCCTCATCCATGCCGACGATCTTAGGGACAGAGACAGTCTCCTGGGAGGTCGTGGAGCCGGTCGTGTTGGAATCATCCCCCGCGACGGCGCTGCCCGTGGAGACAACCGTGCTGTCGGAAGAGGTGCTTCCTGTGCCAAAATGGAAGAGACCCGCCGCGCGTCCGATGAAGTAGATGAGGACGCAGACAATCAGTCCGCAGACGATGAAGCTTCCGATCGTCACAGCCTTCTCAAGGCCTGTGCTGACCTCTCCCTCGTCGTCATCCTCCTCGTCCTCATCCTCCTCTTCAGGCTCCTCATAGCCCTTTCTGGCCGCATCAATCGAGGAATAGGTCTTCTGCGCCTCCTCCGCTTTTCTGCGGTTCTCGTTGTCCGCCTTTCTTATAGCGTCCCGCTCCTCCGGGGAGATCATGACCGTGCGGGCATGATCAGAAAGAGGCGTCAGCTGAACAAAATGTCCCTCCGGTTCAATTAAGGATCTCTTTAAGTCGTTGATGACCTCAGCCATGGACTGATATCTGCGGTCAACGGATTTTTGCGTACACTTGAAGATAATCTGCTCCAGGGCGTAGGGAAGATCCGGCGTATACTTGGATGGCGGAACCATCTCATCCTGCAGCTGCTTGATGGCAATGGCAACTGTCGTCTCCCCGTCAAAAGGAACCCTGCCTGTCACCATCTCATAGAGGGTAATGCCCAGGGAATAGATGTCCGAGCGGGCGTCCGAGTAGCCGCCCCGCACCTGCTCCGGTGAGGAGTAGTGGACAGATCCCATGGCGTTGGCGCTGATTGTGTTCGAGGAGGCGGCGCGGGCAATGCCGAAGTCCGTGACCTTGACCTTGCCGTCCGTCGAGATAATGATATTCTGCGGCTTGACGTCGCGGTGGACAATCCCCTGATCATGCGCCGCAGCCAGTCCCATACAGACCTGAATCGCGATGCTGGTCGCCTCACGGACGCTGAGCTTGCCCTTCTTTGCAATGTACTCCTTGAGAGTAATGCCCTCGACGAGCTCCATGACGATAAAGTAATTGCCCTGATCCTCCCCAACATCGTAGACATTGACAATGTTGGGATTGGCAAGCCCTGCGGCAGCCTGAGCTTCTCTTGTAAATTTTTTGACAAAGGAACCGTCCTGAGCAAACTCCGGCTTCATCACCTTGACCGCCACAAAGCGGTTGAGCTTATGGTCAGTCGCCTTGTAGACATCCGCCATGCCGCCGGATCCAATCCTCCCCAGGATCTCATAACGATTCACTAACATCATTCCCGCTTTTAACATGTTTCTTCTCCCTCGTCTAATTCAGGTTTGATAAGAATGACAGCAATATTATCCTTGCCGCCATTGTCATTGGCCGTATCAATCAGAGTTCTTGTCTTCTCCTCAAGCGTTCCCGATTTCTCGAGAATTGATGCAATCTCGTGGTCCTCGACCATATTGGTGAGACCATCCGAGCACATGAGCATCATACTGTCTTCATTGACAGAATAGTCGAAGAAATCAACTTCGACATCGGGAGACGCGCCAAGGGCGCGGGTAATGATGTGCTTGTCAGGATGAATCCTGGCATCTTCTTCACTGATCTCCCCCAGCCGGACCATCTCCTCAACAAGCGAATGATCCTTTGTGATCTGTCTGAACTCCCCTTCCAGTAAATACAGGCGGCTGTCTCCTACATTGGCCGTATAGGCGTAATGGTCAACAACCGTCGTGACAACAATCGTCGTCCCCATCCCATACATTTCTTCATGCTCCGCCGCCTCCTTTCGGATCCCTTCATTGGCGAGCTGAATAGCCTCCTCGATCAGCTTGACAGGATTCTTCTCATCACTTGCCGCAATCGATTCAACGACGGTATTGACGGCGTAGCGGGAAGCAAAGTCTCCCGCGTTGTGGCCGCCCATGCCATCTGCGACAATATAAAGATTGGGAAGATTCCCGACAGGCATATCCGAGGCGTAGATGCTGTCCTGATTAATCTTTCTTTTTCGTCCTACGTCAGTAGCCGAATACGATTTCATCATAAATGACTGTCCGTTTCTTCATACCTTTTTCTTAATTGTCCACAGGCACCATCGATATCTCTGCCCATTTCTCTCCTAATAGTAACATGGATTCCATAATTTTCAAGTTTTTTCTGAAATGCCAGTACGTCCGTTCGGGCTGTTTCCCTGTAGCCGGTCTCGCGGACAGGATTGACGGGAATGAGATTGACGAGGGCATTGCGCCTGCCTAAAAGACGCGAGAGCTCCCTTGCACACTCGTCGCTGTCGTTGACGCCGCGGATCAGGCTGTACTCGAAGGTGAGCCTTCGCTTCGTCGCCTCATAGTAGAGATCCAGCGCCTCGAAGATCTCCTTCAGAGAATAAGCCCGCGCGACCGGCATGATCTTCTTTCTCAGCTCGTCATTGGGAGCATGGAGAGACAGAGCCAGATTTATTGCCATTTTCTCCTCGGCAAGCTTTCTGATGCCGGGGACGATGCCGCAGGTCGAGACCGTGAGGTCGCGCTCGCTGATGTGAAGGCCATTTTCATCTGAAATCATATGGAGAAAGCGCACCAGGTTGTCGTAATTGTCCATGGGCTCGCCTGTCCCCATGACGACGACATGGCTGATCCGCTCTCCCATGTCCCGCTGGATCGCATAGACCTGACTCAGCATCTCGCCGGCCGTCAGATTGCGCGTGAGGCCAAGGAGTGTCGAGGCGCAGAAAGAACATCCCATACGGCAGCCCACCTGGCTCGATATACAGACCGACAGGCCGTACTGATACCGCATGAGGACGCTCTCCACATACTCCCCGTCGCTCATACGGAAGAGGTACTTACGCGTCCCGTCGATCTTGCTCTCCTGAACCGTCCTTATTTCCGGCGCGGAAAATGAATACGCCCCCGCGAGTTTTTCCCTGAGGTTCTTCGGAACATTGGTCATCTCAGAAAATGAAGCCGCCCCTTTTTTGTGGATCCACTCGTAGATCTGGCGGGCGCGGAACTTCTTCTCTCCCATGTCCGTGACGGCTTCCGTCAGTTCGGGCAGGGTCATCGAAAGCAGGTCTTCCATTATTTCTTCCTCTTGAGGCGGGCGATGAAGAAGCCGTCCGCATCGTGGACGCCCGGCATGAGCTGCAGATGGCCCTCCCGGGTCGCAAGGCTATGCAGCATGCGGGGCAGATAGGGATCCAGAGGCTCCAGCTCAAAGGGATAATGTTCCAGAATCCAGCGGACATTGGCCATATTTTCCTCATCACCTATGGTGCAGGTCGAGTAGACAAGTGTTCCTCCCGGACGGACATAGCGGAGAGCATTCTTCAGGATCATTTTCTGAAGCTCGGCAAGGGCCGTGATGCGGTCCGGCGTGATCCGGTATTTGATGTCGGCCTTCCTCGCTATGACGCCCAGGCCCGAGCAGGGCAGGTCGCAGATGACGACGTCCGCCTTCTGCTCCGAGTCCGCGTCAAAGACGAGGGCGTCGCACACGCGCGGCTTGACATTGATGAGCCTGGCGCGGTTGACATTTTCACGGATAAGGGCGACCTTGTCTTCGGTCAGATCCCTCGCCTCGATCATGCCGTAGCCACCCATCTTGTCGGCAATCCCTAAAGACTTGCCTCCGGGAGCCGCACAGACGTCAATGACATAATCCCCCTGGCGGGGAGCAGCCACCTCAGCGACCAGCATGGAACTCACGTCCTGCGGGAAGATCCATCCCTTCTGGAAGGCATGAAGAGCCGGCAGATAATTGTAGTCCGTCAGATTGTAGGCGTAATTCACATAGGGCGCATGGGTCACTGTGACCCCCTGGGATCTGAGCGATCCCAGAATCTCCTGGCGGTCGATCCGGTCGGTCTTGATGCGAACGGTTGTCGGCCTCTCCTCGAGATCGGCCTCGAGCATCCACTCCGTGAGATAAGGACCGAATTCGCGCAGCCATCTCATAATGAGCCACTCCGGCATAGAGTACCTGACCGACAGGTAGCGGATGGGCTCCTCGTGCTCATCGGGATAGGGGATCTCGTCCTTTTTGCGGACAATGGCCCGCAGAACACCGTTGACAAAGCCCTTCAGATTATAAAATCCCTTCTTCTGGGTCAGGCGGACGGCCTCATTGACCGCCGCCGCGTCCGGGATGCCCCCCATAAAGCGGATCTGGTAGACCGCACTTCTGAGAATCTCCTGGATGACCGGCTTCATCTTGGCCACAGGCACGCTGGAAAAGCAGTCGATGATATAGTCGATCTCGATGCGCCTCTCCACAGTTCCCTCGCAGACGCGGGTAATGAAAGCCCTGTCGCGCTTGGAGAAATATTGGTACTTAGCCAGGGCGTCATGGATGGCATTGCTGCTCAGCTCTCCCCCCTGTCCGATCTCCAACAGGACATTCAGAATAATTTCTCTTGTGTTCTCAGTCATTGCGCCTGTTTCCTCCTGCTAGGATGATGAGACGTAAAAGCTGCAGGAGAGAGGAAGCAAGGGCCGCCACATAGGTCATGGCCGCTGCCGAGAGGACCTTTCTCGTGTCCTTCACTTCGTCTTCCCGCATGAGCCCCGTGCTCTCCAGCATCTTCAGAGCTCTGTGCGACGCATCGATCTCCACGGGCAGAGTCACCAGCTGAAAGAGAACAGCCAGGGAAAATAAGAGGATTCCCAGCTCCGTCAGGACATCCATCTGGAAAATAAGACCGATGAAGAAAATGGGCCATGAGAAGTTTGCCCCGATGTTGACGACGGGAACCATGGCGGACCTGAACTTCAGAGGCGCATATCCCTGGGCGTCCTGAATGGCGTGGCCGCACTCGTGAGCAGCAACCCCAATGCCCGTAAGGGACGTCTTTCCATAGCTCTCTTCGGCAAGGTTGACCACCTTGGTCCTTGGGTCGTAGTGATCGGTCAGATTTCCGCTGATGGCATTGACCTGAACGTCATAGATGCCCGCGGCACTTAAAATCCTCTCTGCCGCCTGTTCCCCTGTAATTCCCGACGATGACGCCACCTTCATGTATTTGCTGGCCGTATTGTTCATGACAGCGGAGGCAATAAAACAGAGAATTGCCCCCAGGATAATCAGGATATAGGTCCAGTCAAAATAGAGGCCATAGCCTCCGTATCCACCATATAAAAGTATCGTATGCATAGACATTCACTCCTTCCCATATCGATCCGGGGACGGTTTTTTCCCTCATCCGCGAACGCCCGGCAGATCACGGGTCAGATCGTTGTCACGGATGACGTAGCCGCGGAGAAAATCCCCGGTCTTCATCCTCTTCTTGCCCGCCATCTGCACTTCTTCGGCGACAAGGATACCCCTGCCGCAGGTCACATAGAGGCCGCGGCCGTCCTGGCGGACAATTCTGCCAGTCTCCGCGGGGTCGCCCGGCGTATACTCTTCTCTCTCCACATGCGCCTCCCAGATCTTCAGGAGCTTTCCGTCGAGGACGGTGAAAGCACTTGGCCAGGGGTTCATGCCCCTCACCTGTCTCTCAATCTCGATCGCCGGACGGGTCCAGTCAATCTTCCCGTCGCTCTTCTTAATCATAGAGGCATAGGGCGTCGTACTCTCCGCCGGCTGCGGGGTATACGTGACATTTCCGGCCTCAATCTCAGGCAGGGTGGCCAGAAGAAGTTTTGCCCCCTCTCCGGCAAGCTTATCAAAGAGGCTTCCGCAGGTCTCCTTTTTATCCACGGGAACTTCCGTCTCTTTTATGATGTCGCCTGTGTCAAGCCCCTCATTCATACGCATGATGGTGACGCCTGTTGTCGTGAGGCCGTCAAGGATGGCGTGCTGGATGGGAGATGCGCCTCTGTAGGCCGGCAGAAGGGAGGCATGGACGTTGATGCAGCCGTACCTGGGCATGTCCAGAATCTCTTTGGGAATGATCTGGCCAAAGGCGGCGACAATGATGATGTCGGGCTCCATGGCACGAATCGCCTCAATGGCCTCGGGATCTTTTACCCTCTTCGGCTGGTAAACAGTGATGCAGTGGCTGATGGCCTCCTCCTTGACGGGGCTGTAAACGGGTTCTTTCTTCCTGCCCTTGGGCTTGTCCGGCTGGGTAACAACGCCGACAACCGGGTAGCCGGCCAGAAGGAGGGCTTTCAGCATGCCGGAGGCGAAATCCGGCGTTCCCATAAAAACGATCTTCATCATTCTTCGATCTCCTCGTCTTCATCGTCGTAGCTGACGTCCTGCAGATCTCCCTCGACTTTCTCCGTGTACATGTGGCCGTCCAGATGGTCGATCTCATGGCAGCAGCAACGGGCCAGAAGTCCCTCTGCTTCAACGATCATGCGATTCATATCGCGGTCCTGTGCCTCAACTTTGACGTGCATGGGACGGGTGACGATGCCGCACTTGCCCGGCAGGGACAGGCATCCCTCTTCTCCGGTCTGCTCGCCATCCTGCTCGATGATCTTAGGATTGACAAGGACGAGTGGATCCTCGCCGGTCACATCAATGACCACAATTCTCCGCAGGATACCGACCTGGGGTGCGGCGAGACCGACGCCGTTTGCGTCGTACATGGTTTCGAACATGTCGTCAATCAGGGTACTTAAAGTGGGAGTCATTTTGGTGACCTCACGGCAATTTTTTGTGAGAATCGGATCTCCGTCAATTCTTATGGTGCGAAGTGCCATCTGTCTTCCTCCTGAATAAAGATTCTATGGGACTATGCAGGGTGGGCTTTTTATGGAGGGAAAAACACGTCCTCAGCGGCGAATCGTCCTCCCGTGCGGGTCTGCGTCACCCTGCAAGTCTTCTTTTTGAGCCGAGGAGGACGTGTTTTTTCCAAAACAAAGATGCCCTCCTGAACAGTTACAGATTCTGATCAAACTCTATCGTAATATGTGCGTATCCCGGATTGACCGAGATGTACTTTTCCAAATATTCCCTGGCGAGGATGAGCTGCTTCTCGTCGGTGTGGCTCAGGTACATGACCATGCGGTAGCGGTCCTTCACCTTGCCCACGCTCTGCGGGGCCGGCCCGATCGCATGCAGCGTTCCTTTTGGGTCGATGCGCCCGACATACTTTTTCAGGTACTGCATACCGGTCTTCAGAAGCTTCTCATCCTCTGAGGAGCCGAGAACGGCCAGCATGGATCCCACGGGGGGATAGCCGAGAACATTGCGGAAGGATATTTCCGCCTCGTAGAAGCTCGTATAATTCTGACGAGCGCCGAAGAGGACGGCGTAGTTATCCGGCCGATAGGTCTGGATGATGGCGCACCCCGGTTTTGCGCCGCGGCCTGCTCGACCGACAGCCTGAGCCAGAAGCTGATAGGTGCGCTCCCCGCTGCGGTAGTCCGCTTCATTTAAGGACAGATCCGCGAGGAGAACGCCGACCAGGGTGACGTTGTGGAAATCGTGGCCCTTGACGATCATCTGGGTGCCGAGGAGAATGTCCGCCTCTCCGGCGGCAAAGCTCTTCACGATTCTCTCATGGCCACCCTTGCCTCTGGTTGTATCGGCGTCCATGCGAAGAACCCGGACGCCCGGAAATTCTTTCTTTAAAAGATCCTCGACCTGCTCTGTGCCAACGGTGAGACCCCCGATTTCGCGGCTGCCGCAGTCGGGGCACACATCCACATCGTCCATCTCAAAGCCGCAGTAATGACAGATGAGTCTGCCGTCTCTGTGGCGGACCAGGGAGACGTCGCAGTGGGGGCACTTGATGACTTTGCCGCAGGAGCGACAGGTCACGCAGCCCGTGTATCCGCGGCGATTGAGGAAAAGAAGGATCTGCTCCCTCTTTGCCAGGCGGTCCCCGATCTCCTCCTTCAGGCGGTCGCTTAAAATGGAGCGGTTGCCCTTCTTCATCTCTGCCTTCATGTCGACGATCTCCGTCTCAGGGAGCCGGGCATCCGCATAGCGGTGAGCCATCTTCACAAGCAAATAGACGCCGAGCCGGGCCTTCCGCATTGAGCGGACCGACGGGGTCGCCGATCCGAGGAGGACATGGGCATCTTCAAGAGACGCCCGCTCAATGGCTGTCTCCTGGGCATAATAGCGGGGCATCTGCTCTGAATGATAGCTTGTCTCATGCTCCTCGTCAATAATGATAAGCCCAAGGTGTGGAAAAGGTGTGAAGAGGGCGGATCTTGGACCCACCATAATAGAGATGTCTCCTGCCCTTGCGGCCCTCATCTGGTCATATTTCTCCCCTTCCGAGAGACGGGAGTGGAGAAAGGACACCCTGTCCCCGAAGCGGGCAACAAAGCGCAGAACCGTCTGATAGGTGAGAGCAATCTCCGGGATGAGGACGATGGCCTGCTGCCCGCGGGCAAGGGCGTCAGCAATGAGCTCCATGTAGACCAGGGTCTTGCCGCTGCCGGTCACGCCCTCGAGCAGGACCGGCCGGCCGCCACCCGTCCCTGACCACTCGCCTCTGATCGTCTCCACGGCTCTCTCCTGCTCCTCAGAGAGTTCTTCCGGTGGATACTTCTTCGCATTCCAGACGACCCGGCGGTACTCCTCCGAGACATCAATGCCGATCATCCCCTCTTTTTTCAGGGAAGTGAGGACGCTGAGAGGGACATTTGTTTCCTTCTTGAGAACTCCCTCGTCGACAGCCTCCCCTTGATCAAGAAGAAAGCGGAGGACTCTCTCCTTTGCCGCGTAATGCCGCTTCTGGCAGAAGGCTGCATAAGCTTCCGCCTCCTGCCTGTCACGGAGAAAGACCTGCCGTTTCTCTACGCTTTTTACCTTCTTCCTGACCGGCAGGACGGTCTTGAGGGCACGGATCGTCGTGGATCCGTAGGTTCTTGCCATCCAGGCCGCCAGAGCGACCAGACGGCTGTCGGCCGTCTCCTCTCCCGTCACAAGTCCCTCGATCGGCCGGATAATCTCCGGCGCCAGATCCGTCCTCTCCGCAAGGCCCACCACATAGCCCATGATGGTCCGGCTGCGGAAGGGAATCTTCACCCGACAGCCCGGCTTCACCTGCCCCCTGAGCTCTTCCGGCACCAGATAGGTGAAAGGTTTATCGAGCTTATCCGAAGCGATATCAACAATGACTTCAGCGTACTGCATCTTCCTCCAGGATTTCCTGAATCAGGACTCTCTCATCCATGGGATATTTCTTCCCCTTAATTTCCTGATAGTCCTCGTGACCCTTGCCGGCGAGGATAATGACATCGCCCGGCTGCCCGTTGTGGATGGCGTAGGCGATCGCCTCTTTTCTGTCAGGAATGGTCACGTACTTGCCGTCCGTCTTCCTGATCCCCGTCACAATATCCGCAATGATGGCGTCCGGCTCCTCAAATCTCGGGTTGTCGGACGTGATGATGGTGAGGTCAGCGAGCCTGCCCGACACCTCACCCATCTCAAAGCGGCGGGACTTTGCCCGGTTGCCGCCGCAGCCGAAGAGGCAGACAAGGCGGTTGGGATGATAGTCCTTTAATGTTGTGAGAAGGCTCTCCAGGGCCATGGCATTGTGGGCGTAGTCAATCATTAAGGAAAATGAATCCGATACTTTGACCATCTCGATTCTTCCCTTGACATGGACGCTCTTTAATGCCTTCCTGATGTCCTCCGTGGAGATCTGAAAATGTTCACACACGGCGATGGCAGTCAGTGCATTGTAGACAGAGAAGAGGCCCGGAATGTCGAGGTCGGCATGGAAATTCGAAGACCCCTCAACATCAAAAGAGACGCCAAGGTAGCCCGGTCTGTGGACATGTTCGATGTTTGCAGCCCTTAAAGACGCCTGCTGATTGTCGACGCCGTAGGTCTCGATTTTGCAGGTGTGACCCTTGATGACGTCCACCGTGTGGGGATCGTCGGCATTGACAATACCCAGCTTGCACTGTTTGAAGAGCCTTCCCTTGCACTCCATATACTCCTCGAAAGAAGCGTGCTCATTGGGGCCGATGTGGTCCGGGGAAATATTGGTGAAGACGCCGATCTCAAAGTTGATCCCGGCGACGCGGGCAAGCTTCAGGGCCTGGGAGGAGACCTCCATGACGGCACAGTTCATGCCGGCATCCAGCATTTTCCGGAGATCCTGCTGGACGACATAAGATTCCGGTGTTGTGTTGGCCGAGGGGATGTGCGTGTCGCCGATGATCTGCTCAATGGTTCCGATGAGGCCGCACTTATAGCCTGCATTTTCCAGAATGGACTTGATCATGTAGGTTGTGGTCGTCTTGCCCTTGGTGCCTGTGATGCCGATGACGGGCATCTTCTCCGCCGGGTAGTCGAACCAGGCGGCGGAAGTCAGCGCGAGGCCCTCGCGGGTGTCCTCTACAGCCGCGACAGCGACATTCATCGGAAGATCAAGTCCCTCCGCATGATCTTTCTGAACGAGGATGCCCGCTGCCCCTTTCTCAGCGACGTCTTCGATATAGGTATGTCCGTCGGAGTTGGCGCCGACGACACAGATAAAGAGAGCGCCGGGGGTCACCTTGCGGGAGTCGTAGACAAGATCCGTGATCTCTGTGTCCTCATTTCCCTGCAGAAATTCCACCTTCAGGCGCTCAAGGAGTTTTCCTAGCTTCATATGCGCATTTCTCTCCTTATAATCATAGTAAATTCATCTTCCCATTATAGTCCAAGGGACTTTTCCCGTCAAATGCAAAACCGCCGCACATAAAAGGGCGGCGGTTTGTAGGTTACAGTTCACGGGTGGGTCACTTCGGCGCTTCGCACAAAGGCCTTCTTCCTTCACTTAGTAATTTTCGCCGCAAAAGCAGG
>OMTP01000033.1 GCA_900313955.1 uncultured Lachnospiraceae bacterium
GCGCTCCGGAAGAAGGCCTTTGTGCTCCGCGTCGGGGTGCCCCGTGAACTGTAACAACTGTAACGCCCCGGCAGGAGAAAAAAATTTTTCTCTTGACGGGGCTTTTTGTTTGGCGGTATAATGTCTAAGCGTGCGTAAAGGCAGGTGTGCCTTTTGCGCGTTTGATGATCAATCTAAATCAGCCGACTTGCCGCTTATGAAAGCGGACGAAAAAAAGGAGGAAACATTTAGGAATGCCTACATTTAACCAGTTAGTCAGAAAAGGAAGACAGACCTCTGTGAAGAAGCCGAAGGCTCCTGCTCTTCAGAGATCTTTCAACTCTCTTCAGAACCATGCTGTAAAGAGCAAGTCCCCGCAGAAGCGCGGCGTCTGCACAGCTGTCAAGACCGCTACACCGAAGAAGCCGAATTCAGCTCTCCGTAAGATCGCCAGAGTTCGTCTCAGTAACGGCGTCGAGGTTACATCTTATATCCCGGGCGAGGGCCACAACCTTCAGGAGCACTCCGTCGTCATGATCCGTGGCGGCCGTGTCAAGGACCTTCCTGGTACAAGATACCATATCATCCGTGGTACCCTTGATACCGCAGGTGTTGCAAACCGCCGCCAGGGCCGTTCCAAGTACGGCGCTAAGAGACCGAAGAAGTAAATATCCATTTTCTGAAGACATTTTCCAGTATCTTTAGAAGAAACAGACATACATACATCCGAACGGATTCACATTTGCATTTTCTTAAAATAAGTACGGTATTCCTAGGCGTCTCCTACGGCTGTGGGACGAATAGAGATTACGTCCGTGCGAACACATAAGATTTTCATGTGAGTACCGATGATGAAATCATTATGATTTAGGAGGGAAGTAACGTGCCACGTAAGGGACATACACAGAAGAGAGAGGTCTTAGCAGACCCGATCTACAATTCCAAGATTGTCACAAAGCTGATCAACCAGATCATGCTCGACGGCAAGAAGGGTGTCGCTCAGAAGATCGTTTACGGCGCATTTGCCCAGGTCGAAGAGAAGACAGGAAAGCCTGCAGTTGAGGCTTTCGAGGAAGCAATGAACAACGTTATGCCGGTTCTTGAGGTCAAGGCAAGACGTATCGGCGGTGCTACCTATCAGGTACCGATCGAGGTTCGCCCGGACAGAAGACAGGCACTCGGCCTCAGATGGCTGACCAACTTCTCCCGCGCAAGAGGCGAGAAGAGAATGGAAGACAGACTTGCGAACGAGATCATGGATGCAATGAACAATACCGGCGCATCCGTCAAGAGAAAAGAAGAGATGCACAGAATGGCCGAGGCCAACAAGGCATTCTCCCACTACAGATTCTAATCGAAAGGAGCTTCGATGGCAGACGCAAGAGAATATCCTCTTGAGAGGACTAGAAACATTGGAATCATGGCTCATATCGATGCCGGTAAGACCACTCTGACAGAGCGTATCCTCTATTACACCGGTGTCAACTACAAGATCGGCGAGACTCACGATGGTACTGCTACCATGGACTGGATGGCTCAGGAGCAGGAGCGTGGTATCACGATTACATCTGCTGCTACAACATGCCACTGGACTCTGGAAGAGAAGACACAGCCTAAGCCAGGCGCTCTGGAGCACAGAATCAATATCATCGATACACCGGGACACGTCGACTTCACAGTCGAGGTTGAGCGTTCCCTTCGTGTCCTCGATGGTGCCGTCGGCGTCTTCGCAGCAAAGGGCGGCGTCGAGCCGCAGTCTGAAAATGTCTGGCACCAGGCAGATAAGTTCAACGTTCCGCGTATGGCATTCGTCAACAAAATGGATGTCGTCGGCGCTGACTTCTATGCCTGCGTTGAGCAGATCAAGACCCGTCTGGGCAAGAACCCGGTCGTCATTCAGCTCCCGATCGGCGCTGAGGATACATTTACCGGTATCATCGACCTCATGGAGATGAAGGCCTACATCTACAACGATGAAAAGGGCGTCGACATTTCCGTCGAGGATATCCCGGAAGACATGAAGGATCAGGCTGAGGAGTGGCACACCAAGATGATCGAGCAGCTCTGCGACCTCAATGAGGATCTCATGATGCTCTATCTCGACGGTGAGGAGCTTCCGGTCGATGACCTCAAGGCTACCCTCCGCAAGGGCTGCATCGATGGCACGGCCATCCCTGTCACCTGCGGTACCGCTTACAGAAACAAGGGTGTCCAGAAGCTTCTGGATGCAATCCTTGAGTATATGCCGAGCCCGCTCGACGTTCCGGAAGTTACCGGTACAGATCTTGAGGGAAATGAGGACACCCGTCCTGCATCTGATGATGCTCCCTTCTCCGCTCTTGCATTCAAGATCATGACCGACCCGTTCGTCGGAAAATTAGCTTACTTCAGAGTTTATTCCGGTACCGTCAACTCCGGTTCCTATGTGTTAAACTCCACAAAGGGCAAGAAGGAGCGTGTCGCACGTATCCTTCAGATGCACGCAAACAAGAGAAAAGAGCTGGATAAGGTCTACTCCGGCGATATCGCAGCAGCCATCGGTCTCAAGTTCACAACAACCGGTGATACCCTCTGCGACGAGCAGCACCCGATCATCCTCGAGTCCATGGAGTTCCCGGACCCGGTTATCGAGCTCGCTATCGAGCCGAAGACAAAGGCAGGCCAGGAGAAGCTTGGAACAGCCCTCGCAAAGCTTGCTGAAGAGGACCCGACCTTCCAGACACATACAGATTCCGAGACAGGCCAGACAATCATCGCCGGCATGGGCGAGCTTCATCTGGAGATCATCGTCGACAGACTTCTCCGCGAGTTCCATGTCGAGGCCAATGTCGGTGCACCGCAGGTTTCCTACAAGGAGACATTCGGCAAGGAGATCAATCAGGAGTATAAGTACGCAAAGCAGTCCGGTGGTCACGGCCAGTACGGACACTGCAAGGTCATCTTCACTCCGATGGACCCGAACGCAGAGAATCTCTACACCTTCGAGAACAGCACCGTCGGTGGTTCTGTCCCCAAGGAATACATCCCGGCGATTGATGACGGTATCCAGGAAGCTATGAAGGCCGGTACACTCGGCGGCTACCCGGTTGTCGGTATCAAGGCTAACCTCTACGATGGTTCTTACCATGAAGTCGACTCCTCCGAGATGGCTTTCCATATCGCAGGATCCATGTGCTTCAAGGAAGCTATGAAGAAGTCCAACCCGGTTCTCCTCGAGCCGATCATGAAGGTCGAGGTCACCTGCCCGGAGGATTACATGGGCGATGTCATCGGCGACGTCAACTCCCGCCGCGGCAACGTCACATCCATCGAAGATATCGGCGGCGGCAAGCAGATCAACGGCTTCGTCCCGCTTGCTGAGATGTTCGGTTATGCAACCGACCTTCGTTCCGAGACACAGGGACGTGGTAACTACTCCATGTTCTTCGATCACTACGAGCCGGTTCCAAAGAACGTTGCAACCAAGGTCCTTCAGGACAGAAACGCAGCGATCTCTGAAAATAAATAATACCGGGTAAAATGAATTTTCAACCATAAGGTGAAAATGTACAAGCTAATAGGACTTGCAAATTTTCACCTTATGAAATATAATGTCTATTAGTCTATTGCTATTGCTTTCCAATAGTATGCCCAAAAATGGGCCCAGATTTAAGGAGGAATATTACAATGGGAAAGGCACATTTTGACAGAACCAAGCCGCATTGCAACATCGGTACAATCGGACATGTCGATCACGGCAAGACAACTCTTACCGCTGCTATCACAACTGTCCTTGCTCACAGACTTCCGAGCCCGGTCAACCAGATCGTCGATTTCGCAAACATCGACAAGGCTCCGGAGGAAAGAGAGCGTGGTATCACCATCAACACAGCTCATGTCGAGTATGAGACAAACAAGAGACATTACGCACATGTCGACTGCCCAGGCCATGCTGACTATGTCAAGAACATGATCACTGGTGCTGCTCAGATGGATGGTGCTATCCTCGTTGTTGCTGCAACTGATGGTGTTATGGCTCAGACGAAGGAGCATGTCCTTCTTGCTCGCCAGGTCGGTGTTCCGGCAATGGTTGTCTTCCTTAACAAGTGCGATATGGTCGATGATGACGAGCTCCTTGAGCTGGTCGAGATGGAAGTCACAGATCTTCTTACAGAGTATGACTTCTCTGATGAGACTCCGATCATCCGTGGTTCCGCTCTGAAGGCTCTTCAGGATCCGGACAGCGAGTGGGGCGACAAGGTCATGGAGCTTCTTGATGCTGTTGATGAGTGGATTCCTGAGCCGGTTCATGAGACAGATAAGCCGTTCCTTATGCCGGTCGAGGATGTCTTCACAATCTCCGGTCGTGGTACTGTTGCTACAGGCCGTGTAGAGCGTGGTACTCTTAAGCTCAACGATCCGGTTGAGATCCTTGGTGTCAAGGAAGGCAAGACCCAGTCTGTTGCTACTGGTATCGAGATGTTCCACAAGATCCTTGACTATGCTGAGGCTGGTGACAATGTTGGTATCCTTCTTCGTGGTGTCGACCGTACAGGTATCGTCCGTGGCCAGATCGTTGCAAAGCCGGGCACAGTTTCTGTCCACAAGACATTCAAGGCTCAGGTTTACGTCCTGACAAAGGATGAAGGTGGCCGTCATACACCGTTCTTCAACAACTATCGTCCGCAGTTCTACTTCAGAACAACTGATGTCACAGGTGTCATCACTCTTCCGGAAGGCACTGAGATGTGCATGCCTGGTGATAACGTCGAGATGAGTGTTGAGCTCATTCACCCGATCGCTATGGAGCAGGGTCTTACATTCGCTATCCGCGAAGGTGGCCACACCGTAGGATCAGGCCGTGTATCTGAGATCGACGACTAATCATCTCCCGATATAAGCAAACACCCCCGACTGCCGCGCCTATAAGGCGCGGCAGTCTTTTTCTCTTCATGAGTTAGACTTATTTATCTGCCTTTTTACTTTTTTGGGGGGAAGGAAATACCCGCCGCGGACTTTCCCTCAGAGAAAAGGCTTGCTATAATAGAACCAGCAAAAAAGCCGCATGTAGTCAATAACCGCACAGAGAGGAGGAGAGCAAAATGCGCTTAGACAAGTACCTCGCCGACCTCCAGGTCGGCACACGCAAGGAAATCAAGGAAATGATCAGAAAGGGCTTAGTGACCGTAAATGGTGAGATCGAGAAGGACCCGGGCACATCTGTGTCGGGAGAAGAAGGAATCATCTGCGACGGCGAGCCCATGGAATATCAGGAGTATGTCTACTATATGATGAACAAACCAGAGGGAGTCATCACGGCGACAGAAGATTCGCACCAGGAGACCGTTCTGGATCTTCTGCCGGAGCGACGCAGGAAGGATCTCTTCCCCGTGGGAAGACTTGACAAGGACACAAAGGGGCTTCTTCTCATTACAAATGATGGTCAGCTAGCACATCGTCTCCTGTCCCCCAAACATCATGTGGAAAAGACCTACGAGGCGTGGATTGAGGGACTCGTCACGAAACTGGATGTGGACAGATTCGCCCGCGGCGTCGAGCTCGAAGACTTCAAAGCCATGCCGGCGAGGCTTGAGATTCTTCAGACCTACGTCTCCCAGCAGGACCAGATGGAAAACAAGAGCTATGTCCGCGTGACGATTCACGAAGGCAAGTTTCACCAGATCAAGCGCATGTTCGAGGCACAGCACAAGAAGGTCGCAGCCCTCAAGCGCATCTCCATGGGCCCTCTTACCCTCGACCCTGATCTCCCTGAAGGCGAGTTCCGTGAACTTACCCCGGAAGAAGTTGCCGCACTGAAGGAAGTCGAGTAAAGAGGGCGGCTGTGCACACGACGAGGAACAAGGGGGCGGTTCGAATGGCTCCACGAAAGTGGTGGAGGTATTCGAACCGCCCCTTTTGGTTCCTTTCCCCCGTCTCGCCAGAAATTCATCGCAGTCGTGGGAAAAAGCAAGCAAGCAGAAAGCCGAAGTTCCCCTGATAGACGAATTTATCGTTACTGTTCACGGGTGGGTCACTTCGCCGCTTCGCACAAAGGCCTTCTTCCTTCACTTAGTAATTTTCGCCGCAAAAGCAGGCGGCGAAAATCGAATGCGCTCCGGAAGAAGGCCTTTGTGCTCCGCGCCGGGGTGCCTCGTGAACAGTAACTTCTTAAGAAAGGTTAAGAAACTTTCATCGTAATTTCATTGCATTTTCCGGCGGGTGGGATATAATGCATAGGATGTCGAGATCCTTCTACAGGTTCTCAGCATCTGGCAAAAAAGCATCATTTTTCACAATATAAAAGGAGAGGTATCATGAAAATCAGAAAGATGGCACTTATTCTGGCATCGGTCACAGCGATCTCTTCGGTCGCAGCACCCGTGACGGCGATGGCGGACACAGACGCGCCGTACATTTCCCTCGGCGCTGACCTTTCAGCTGCGCAGAAGGCGACGGTTCTCGATCTTCTGGGCCTTAAGGAATCCGATCTGGACAAATATACGGTAGTGACGGTCACGAATGCCGATGAGCACAAGTACCTGGACGGCAAGGTCGACGCGGCGACGATCGGCACCCATGCCCTCTCGTCCTGCAAGGTCACAGAGACAGCTTCCGGCAAGGGCATCACGGTCGAGACCCACAACATCACCTATGTCACGCCGGCTATGTATGAAAATGCCCTGACCACGGCGGGCATGAAGGATGCCGAGGTCGTCGTCGCAGGCCCCTCGAAAATATCCGGAACGGCGGCTCTGGTCGGCGCCATGGAGGCCTACTCGAAGATGACGGGCGACATCATTCAGCCGACGACGATCGACAGCGCGACCGACGAGCTGGTGACGACCGGCAAGGTGGCTCAGGATACGGGCGACTCCGAGAAGACAACCCAGCTGGTTGCCGCAGTCAAACAGATCGTCGTCAATAACAACTACTCGAGCACGAGCGACATCTCAGGCGCCGTCGACGACGTCGCCAAGCAGCTCAATATATCCCTCAGCGACGAGGACAGGCAGCTCATCATCGAGCTCATGCAGAAGATCTCCAAGCTGGATCTCGACACCGCCACCCTGACCGAACAGGCCAAAAAGGTCTACAGCTCCCTTCAGTCGAGCGGTGTCGACCTCAGCAAGTACGGAATCACCAAAGAAGAGGCCATGAACATCTTCGAAAAACTCATCGCCTGGTTCAAGGGGCTCTTCCATTGAGCACTGCCACACAGGAACAAAGAGCCGCTGCGCATGGGGAACGGTTCCTATGGGCGCGGATATTTCGAAATCCTGACGAATGACTGGCTGCCCATGGGGTGGTTCTCATGGGCGCGGATGTTTCGGAATCTTGACGAACCATTGTATTTACGTCCATGCTATTCGTCGTCAATCCTTCCAATAAATCATTTTATATCACATTTGTTCTTGTGAATAATTTCATATGTTTACATTTTATTCATATTTTGTTCACATCTGTATGGTAATCTAGGAACCATAGAAGAGCAGTAAACAAGAAAGAAGACCTCACAACAATTTTTCATAATAATTGCCCCGGTTGGTGAAAACCAGCCGGGGCACTCCTCTTATATAGACGTTTTTTTGTCCTCATCGCAAGTCGGCCAGGGCGTCGGCGAGCCGTCCAAACTCGACGAGGCTCAGGGCCTCGCCGCGGATGTCGGCTTTCATGCCGCAGGAGGCAAGGGCAGCCTCAGCTTCTTCTTTGGTGAAATCGAATTTGGCGAAGTTGACGATGCCGTTGGTCAGCTTCTTGCGTCTCTGGTTGAAGGAGGCGCGGATGAGGTCGAAGAGCATGTTCTCATCTTTGACGGGGAAAGGTGGCTCTTCCCGAAGTTTCAATGTCACGACAGCGCTGTCGACGCCAGGCTGGGGCAGGAAGCTGTGGGGATGGACGATGAAGTTCATCTTCGGCTCCGTGTAGTACTGAACAGCCAGAGTGAGCGCCCCGTACTCCTTGTTTCCCGGTCCCGCAAGCATGCGGTCGGCCACCTCCTTCTGGACCATAACCGTCATCTGCGTGATCGGCGCACGGCTCTTCAGGAGTTCCATAAGGATCGGCGTCGTGATGTAATAGGGAAGATTGGCACAGACCTTGAAGGGACGGCCGCCATTTTCTTCCTGCGCCAGCGCCATGAGATCCGTCTTTAAGATGTCGGCGTGGATGACGCGGACATTGCCAAAGCCTGAGAGAGTCTCCTCCAAAACAGGCAGAAGCTTTGCGTCAATTTCCACAGCGCAGACGTGGCCTGCGGCGACCGACAGGTACTGGGTCAGCGTCCCGATGCCGGGCCCGATCTCCACGACAAAGTCGTCACGGCTGAGATCCGCCGCATCGACGATGCCCATGAGGACGCTCTCATCGATCAGAAAGTTCTGCCCGTACTTTTTCCTGGCCTGCGTGTCATGCGCGCCCAGAACGCGCCGCGCTTCTTTGGGATCTGCAAGATATGGCTTTTTCAATCCTATTCTCCTTTTCAAAAAACGGGCTGCCGTAAAGGCAGCCCATACAATTTAAAAGTTAAAGTCCTTCTCCCTGAGGAGGATTCTCCCGTCCGTGGCGTCCGTCGACCGGCCGAAGCGGATCTTTTTGTTGTGGCGGGTGATGGCCTTGTCGATCATGAGCTTGACGCGGCCCACAGTGATCGGCTCGGCATCTTTCTGGTTGTCGCCGATCATCGTGTAGAGGGCCAGAGTCGCCAAATCATCCAGCTTGTAGCCGCTCTCTTTTGCATACGTCTTGGCAAATGTCACCAGCTCGTCATTTGTGAAGACCGGAACCGTGATCGTCGTCGTGAACTTCTCGGCGAACTCCGGATACATGGCCAGCATGGTTTTCATGTCGGCCTTCTCATCCTCCAAAATGACGACCAGATCGTCGGTCCTGAACTCCATCGCCTGATTGAGACGGCTGACAATGCCCCCCTCGAGAGCTCCCGCAGCTTCGATGACCAGGAAGCCTCCGGACAGCTTCTGGACGACCTCCGCCGGATCCTTCTGGTTGAGATCCTGGGCCACAATGACGGCGCATTTTGCGGCCTTGATCTTGAGGTCCATGCAGGCCGCCAGAATGAGGCCCCTGGCGAGACGGGTCTTGCCGGAACCCTTGCGACCCATAATGACGACATTTCCCTTGCGGGAAGTCTTGCTGCCGGCATTGTTGTGGATATCGGCCAGGGCTGTGGTCACCTGAAGATCAACGCCCGGAACAGAGGCAAAGTATGAAAAAGCCCGCTTCTCATTTTCCGTAAATGGCCTTCCCTCGAGAGGAAGCCTCTCGAAGACTTCCGGCTGGGCCATAATATTTTCCACAATGGAGGGGCTTCCCTCCACCTCGCGCTCGGTCACGGAGGAAAGATTCATGAGGGATTCGCGGCTCACAGCCTGCGTGTGGCTCACGTCGGTCTCGTCCGCAAGCAACTCATCGCGGGTCGCCTGATCCGTTCCGAAGCTCTTGTAAAATGCATCATCGTCCGCGCCCATGTCGTCATTTTCCGGGACAGAGGCTTCCCCGGAAAATGGTTTCTTAATCTCGCCCAGATGTCCGTGCGCCCTGATGACCGTATCCCTTGCCGCGTCTTCAGGATTGGGAATCTCCGTCTTCTCCCCGGCGTGCTTTTTCGCGATCGCCTCCGCTATGTCCTCACGGAAATGGAACTCGCGCGTAAGCCCCAGTGACTCGTCCGTCTCGCGGCCGGTCAGGCTCGTTTCTTCCGACTCTTTTTCGTCGAGCGGGAGCGGCTTCTGCTTCTTCTTGCGATCCCTCTCCATCGTATCCGCCAGTTCATAGTTGCCGGATGCCACCTCCCCGGCCAGGGAACTGCTGGTCTCCGCGAAGAGCCTGTCGAGATCCAGGGTACCGTGGGAGTCCACATCCTTTTTGGCATCGCTCTTCTCGTTCATGAAGCGGTCGAGATCAATCTCTTCCGCGCTCTTTCCTGTAGCAGGGACGACCGGCATCTCCGGCGTGCTTGTCACCACTTCTCTCGAATCTCTGGACTCCGGTTCAAGCTCCCTGACCTGCGCCTTATCGTCCTCTTTCGACTTATCCCTGGACCCAGGACGGCGTCCCGCAAGAACAGCACGGATGCTGCCCGCAAGAGAGTTTTCCTCTTTCGCCTTCTGCTCGGGCTCTTTCTTCACCGCGAGGCTGTCGAGATCCTCTTCCGAGGCCGCATTGACCGCCCTCTCCACTGTCTCCATGCCACTCAGATCCGCATTTGCTTCCGCCTTCTTCGCTTCTGCCGCCTTTTTGGCAGTCAGCCGCCTGTCATAGCGGGCCTGCTGGGATGGACTCAGCGGCTTAAATTTCATCTTCAGCTCCATGGCTTTGTAGACATAACGCCCTTCCGAGAACCAGAGAATCATGTCGTCACATTCCTCGACGCACTTCTCCTTCTGGCCATTTTTGGCGTACAGTCTGGCCAGTTCATAAGCCCACCGCTCGGTGTATTCCTTGTCCTTATATTCTTTCAGAATCGCAATCTGGTCATCGAGCGGCGCCCGCTCTGCCTTAGCGACCTTGTAGTGAAGAATATAGCGGGAGAAGTCATTGGGAGCAGTCTGCTCAAACTCATTGATATACTTCTTGGCATCCGAAAGGTTGCCCAGGCGGACACTGACCTCCGCCAGACGATAGAGGACGGTCTTGCCGGTGGGCTGCCTCTTATAGGCATACGCAAGGACAGCCTGCGCATCCTCGTACCGCTTCACCGCCTCATAGATTTCCCCGATCATGCACAGCGTGCGGGCACTTCTCACGTGACGCCAGTCGATCTCATCCGCCTCTTTGGCAGCGTCGGCAAAATCACCGCGCTCCGCCATGGCATTGATCTCCTCCAGTTTCAGTTTATACTCGGCTTTATCCAACTTTATGCACCCCTTATTACTTCATGGTGTTTTTAAGGAAAATGCAGCCTCTTTCAATTCTTGACCGCAAATGTACACTTTTCCATAATCTATTTTAGTGTACCACAAAGTCCTATCCGCTTCAATCCTTACTTCCTTCTCGAATCAGTCAGGTTACTGTTCACTCGTCAGCCAGTTGCTGCCTCGAAAAAGCACTTCCGGAGTGGACCTTTGAGGGGTGGCCGCGAAGGAAGTGCTTTTTCGAGACAGTTCTGGCTGATCCGTGAACTGTAACTCAGTCAGAGCCCGCGTTACTGTTCACGGGTTGGTCACTTCGGTGCTTCGCACAAAGGCCTTCTTCCTTCACTTAGTAATTTTCGCCGCAAAAGCAGGC
>OMTP01000129.1 GCA_900313955.1 uncultured Lachnospiraceae bacterium
TTCGCCGCTGAGGACATGTTTTTCTCTCCGCAAAGAGCCCGTCCTGAACAGTTACGGATTCTTCAGCATTGCCAGCCATACTGCCTGAGTCGGAATACTTTCAGGCGGTCTCTTTTTCCTGGTCACGCATAGCATATCCTTCACCTCCGCAATTCCAGAAAGCGCAGGGCGACTGGGGACATATTTGCTCACTTGATCTCGATCTGGCAGCTCTTCATCGCCGCAAGGGCGGTCTCGTGGCTGGCCGGGGTGACGCCTGCGCAGCAGGCAGCCTCAACAGCAATTGGCACTTCCGGTAAAAAAGCCTTCACGAGAAGGGCATTGGAGATGACGCAGATGTCTGTGCAGAGGCCGATCACGGTGACGCTCTCCACATCCTCCTGTTTTTTCAGAAACTTCCCAAGTTTTCTGCTTCCAAAGGTCGGCTTGTCGAAGATATGGACAGCCTGCTCCTCAAACGCACGCAGTTCGGGAATGATCCTCCATCCCTCCGTCCCCTTGATGCAGTGCTCGACAGGGAGATTTTTTCCCTCCTGCGTCTCCAGATAATTCTCCCTGTGCGTGTCCCGCGTGAAGATGATCTTCTCCCCATCCGCCAGCGCCTTCTCGATGCGTGCTTTCACAGCAGGTACAATCCCCACCGCTTCCTTCGTTCCGAGAGCTCCATCCACAAAATCCTTCTGCATATCAACGACAATCAGATATCTGCTCATAAGCTTTCCTCCAACATAGTTTCACTATCCTGCTAAGAGACAGTATACCACAAGGTGCCCGGAGCATGTAGACATCTCAAACATGCCGACACTGTTACTGTTCACAGGTCAGCCAGAACTGTCCCGAAAAAGCACTTCCTTCGCGGCCACCCCTCAAAGGTCCACTCCGGAAGTGCTTTTTCGAGGCAGCAACTGGCTGACGAGTGAACAGTAACCCGACACATTTTGTGCATATTCTGTGTGATTGCGTTCATGGACTTTTTTTCTGAAAATCCCTATACTATCGATAAAAGCTGAAGCAAAGCTTCGAGCCCTCCCCGGGGAATGCAGGCGAAAAAAATGCATATGGAGGGAATTATCATGGAATCATCAAAACTGGAAGAGAAAAAATATCTCAAGTGGTACAACAAAGTCGGTTACGGGTCGGGAGACATCGCAGGAAATGTCGTGTACGCATTTTTGTCCTCCTTCGTCATGATCTTCCTGACCGACACCATTGGTCTCAACCCCGGCATCATCGGCACACTCATGGCAGTGTCCAAGCTCTTCGACGGAGTCACCGACATTTTCTTTGGGTCCCTTATCGACAAGACCCACACGAGGATGGGCAAGGCTCGCCCCTGGATGTTCGGCGGCTACTTCGGCTGCGCGGCGACCCTGGTCATGATCTTCGCCGTTCCCACATCTTTAGGCGTCACCGCCCAGTACGCCTGGTTCTTCATCGCCTACACACTTCTCAATGCAGTCTTCTACACGGCCAATAACATCGCCTACTCGGCCCTCACGGCCCTCATCACCAAGAACAGCCAGGAGCGCGTCCAGATGGGGTCCATCCGCTTCATGTTCGCCTTCGGTACCAGCCTCCTCATCCAGATCATCACCATTGACGCCGTCGAGGCCCTGGGCGGAGGAGCCGCCGGCTGGAGAACCATCGCCATCATCTATGCCGTCATTGGCCTTGTCGTCAACACCCTCTCCTGCTTCTCCGTCCATGAGCTCCCCGAAGATGTCCTCGACGAGACGAGCTCACAAGCAGAGGAGAAAAAAGTCGAAAAATACACCCTCAAAGATGCCTTCAGACTTCTGACCGCCAACAAGTACTATCTCATGATCGTCGGCATCTACATCCTGACCCAGATCTTCACGGCCATGATCAACATGGGCACCTACTTCACCAAGTACGCTCTGGGAAATGCCCACTACTTCAAGTTTTTCTCCACCGCCGTCAACATCCCCCAGATCATCGGTCTTGTCTTCACCCCCATCCTCATCACAAAAACAGGCTCTATGTTCAAGATCAACCGCGCCGGCTACGGCCTCGCCATTTTCGGCCGCGCCATGGTCATCATTGCAGGCTACCTTCACTCTCTGCCCATGATGCTCATTTTCACAGCCGTCGCTGCCCTCGGCATGAGCCCCCTCCAGGGCGACCTCAACGCCCTCATCGCGGAATGCTCCGAGTATACATTTTTAACAAAGAAAAAACGAGTTGACGGCACCATGTTCTCCTGCACCTCCCTCGGTGTTAAAATTGGAGGAGGATTAGGTACGGCTCTGGCAGGCTGGCTTCTGGCCGCCGGCGACTACACCAAAAACGCAGTGGCACAGCCCTCAAGCGCGATTCATATGCTCAACTTCATCTATCTGTGGCTGCCGCTCATTCTCAACATCATCATCCTTGTCATCCTCTTAAGGCTCAATGTCGAGGATGCGAACAGGAAACTGCGTGAAACTGGTGACAGGCACTGACACGATTCGAAAGAAAGGGAAATAGTATGGATGCAAAACAATTTGACAATTCGGTCCTTGAGGACCCGAAAATTTTTGAGATCAACCGCCTTTCCTATCACTCAGACCACATCCCCTGCGCTTCTTATGCGGAGGCGCAGGGGGGTGCGTCCTCCCTCACGATGAGCCTTTGCGGGCTCTGGAAGTTTTCCTATGCCGTCAATCCGGCATCCGCCCCGGCCGGTTTTGAAAATACAGACTATGACGTGAGCTCCTGGGCGGACATCCGCGTCCCGGGTCATGTGGAAATGCAGGGCTACGGCGCCCCTCAGTACACAAATTACGAATATCCCTGGGACGGCCGCGAGGCAATCGAGCCGGGCCAGGTCCCCAAAGAAAAGAATCCGACTTCTTCCTATGTCCGTTTCTTTGAACTGCCTGCATCCATGAAGGGACAGACCATCCACATCACCTTTATGGGCGTCGAGAGCGGATTCGCCCTCTGGATGAACGGCAGCTTCGTCGGCTACAGCGAGAACACCTTCTCGCCCGCTGAATTCGACATCACCCCCTTCCTTGTGGACGGGATCAACCGCCTGGCGGTAAGAGTTTTCAAGTGGACAACCGGCAGCTGGATGGAAGATCAGGACTTCTTCCGTTTCTCCGGCATTTTCAGAGACGTCTATCTGACCGCACTTCCATGCGTCCACCTCGAAGACATTTTCATTGAAACCAATTTGAACAATACACTGGACGCCGCCGACCTCACGGCAAAGCTGCATTTTCTTATGAAAAAAGAGGAAAATGCGTCTCTCTCCTACAAACTCAAGCTTGGAGATACAACCGTCATTTCGTCGGAGCGCCCCGTCGACTTGGAAATGACTCTGAAAATGACCGTCGGCTGTCCCCGTCTCTGGAGTGCTGAGGAGCCAGCCCTCTACGACCTCTATCTGACCGTGAAGGACAGCATGGGGAAGATTCTTGAGGTCGTGCGCGAGCGGGTCGGCTTCCGCCGCTTCGAGATCAAAGACGGCCTCATGAAGCTCAACGGGAAGAGAATCATCTTCAAGGGCGTCAACCGCCACGAATTTACCGGAAGATCCGGCCGCTGCGTCACCTATGAGGATGTGAAAAAGGACATCCTCACCATGAAGAAAAACAACATCAACGCCGTACGCACCTGCCATTATCCCGACGCCCCCTGGGTCTACGCCCTGTGCGACGAGTACGGCCTCTACATGGTCGCCGAGAATAACATCGAGACCCACGGAACCTGGGAGCCCTTCGAGCGCGGCGCTGTGGAGGATGGCCACATTGTCCCCGGTGACAACATGGACTACCTGCCCATGGCTATGGACCGCATGAAGAGCAACTTCGAGACAAATAAAAACCACCCAAGTGTTCTCATCTGGTCCCTGGGAAATGAGTCCTTCGGCGGCAGAGTCTTTTTCGAACTATCCAGATGGATCCGGAAAATGGACCCCTCCCGCGTCGTCCAGTACGAGGGCATCTTCCACGACCGCCGCTATCAGGAGATCAGCCAGATTGAGTCCCAGATGTATCCGTCTCCGGCCGCAATCAAAAGCTTCCTCAGGGAGCACCGCGACAAGCCTTTCGTCTGCATCGAGTTCGCCCACTCCATGGGCAACTCTCTGGGGGCCCTCAAAGACTACACCGATCTGACTGAGGAGGACATGCTCTACCAGGGCGGCTTCATCTGGGACTTCAAGGACCAGACGATCACAAAGAAGGACCGCTATGGGAGAACCTATGAGGCCTATGGCGGCGACTTTGACGACCGGCCGACCGACGGCAGCTTCTCGGCGAACGGACTTGTGACATCGGACGGAACGCCCTACCGTGGCAAAATGGCTGAGGTCAGAGCCTGCTACCAGGGCATCGATGCATGCGTGAACGGTCATACATTGAAGATCCACAACAAAAATCTCTTCCTTCCGACCGACCACTACCGCTGCGTTGTGACACTCGAAAGAGAAGGAATCATTCTTGTTCGCACAGAGCTTGCCACCCACACCGCGCCGCGCTCAACGGATGTCTATGATCTGCCCTTTGACCTGCCAAAAAAAGCCGGCGAGTACACGATCAACATATCCTTTGTCCTCAAAGAGCCGACTCTCTGGGCCGATGCCGGATATGATGTCGCTCTCTCCCAGGCGGTCCTCCGGGTGAAAGATTCCTCTGCGGCAGCAATGGTCTCTCCCTCAGGCGAGCTTCAAACAGTGCACGGAGATTACAACACAGGCGTCATAACCTGCGGCAGTGAGCTTCTTTTCTCCCATCTGGCGGGTGGACTTGTCTCCTATCGCTATGGGGAAAATGAGTTCTTAAAGAAGATGGTCCGCCCCAACTTCTGGCGCGCCCTCACGGAAAATGACCGCGGAAACCAGCTGGGCGCCCGCTCCGGTCTCTGGAAACTGGCCAGCCTCTATGCGAGCCACCTGCCCGCAGAAATGACTTTCGACCGTGGGGGCATGGCTGAGGCGGCAGCCTATCCCCGCCTGGTGGAGACAGATGCTTCCCTCATCATCACCTTCCGCTATTATCTCATGATAACGCAGAAGAGCTATGTAGATGTGACATACACAGTGAAGAAGGACGGGTGGACGCGCGTCGACATGAACTACCCTGGAATCAGGAATGCGCAAGAGATGCCCGAGTTCGGCATGCTCTTCACATTGGACGCCGCCTTCGACACGCTTCGCTGGTACGGCATGGGACCGGAAGAGTACTATTGGGACAGAAAATGCGGGGCGAGACTTGGCGTCTATGAGCGCAAGGTCACAGATATGATGGATCCCTACATCGTCCCTCAGGAGTCGGGCAACCACACCGGCGTCCGCTGGGCCGAGATCACCGACAGATGCGGCCTCGGTCTTCGCTTCCGCTCCTGCCAGGAGTTCCCGGACGGCGTGGAAGTCTCCGCCCTTCCCTACACGCCTGAGCAGCTGGAGGAAGCTGCCCACCCGAATGAACTTCCTCCTGTCTTCCACACCATCGTGCGCATAAGTCAGGCCCAGATGGGCGTCGGCGGCGACGACAGCTGGGGTGCCCGCACCCATGATGAGTACACCATCGACGCCTCCCTTCCCCGCCACTTTGCCTTCGAGTTCAGAGGCATCTACCGGTAAATTATCACGGTGATAAATTTATGGTCAGGTGTGTTCCCTGCCCGGGGCAGGCAGTTCTGACTGCTCCGGGCGGGCAACTATCTCAAACCGCGAACTGTCACTTTTTTTATCACGGTGATAATTTTCTATCAGGAGGAAAAACCATGTACATCAACGCCGCCTACCTGCACAACTCCCGCATCGACTTCATGGACAAGACGCGCCCCCTCATCGTGGGCAGCTGCGGGACCTACCGGCTCGAGGACGACCCAAAAGTTCCCACCTGGCGGCCACGCGGCCGCCTCGACTATCAGCTCCTCTACATTGCGGACGGCAAGACGCATTTTTTTCTTGACGGCAGAGACGTCACAGTTGGCGCGGGCAACATGGTCCTCTTCCGCCCCCGCGAGGAGCAACACTACATCTACTACGGCAAGGACAAGCCCGAGGTCTTCTGGGTTCATTTTACAGGAAGCGACGTGAGGCTCCTCCTCCAGAAATACGGCCTCTCTGAAAATGCCCACGTCTTTTTCGCCGGCAGTCTCCCCGAGTACCGCCGCCTCTTCGAGCGCATGATCCTTGACCTTAGAAAATGTCCTCCCTTCTATGAAGAGAATCTGGCCCTCCTCATGCATCAGCTTCTGATCCTCACGGGACGCCAGCTCATGGACCGCCCCGAGAAGCGAGCTATGAACGAGTTCACGCGGGCTGCCATAGAGAACACCGTCAGCTACTTCGACACCCACTACAAGGAGCCCATCAGCATCGAGGACTACGCCTCCCAAAAAGGCATGAGCGTCAGCTATTTCATCCGCTCCTTTCGGGAATTCACGAGCCTCACGCCCCGCCAGTATCTCATCCACCTGCGCATGGCAAGCGCCGAAGATCTCCTCACCAACTCCACCATGACCGTCGCTGAAGTCGCCTCGGCCGTCGGCTTCGACAACGCCCTCTACTTTAGCCGCCTTTTCAAGAAGACCACCGGCATGAGTCTCAGCCGCTTTCGCGCCGAAGGTCAGACATAAAAGGAAAAGTTCTCCCTTACTTTATCGTGGCTCAGCTTACAGTTCACTCGTCAGCCAGACGAGCCATTGGTTACTGTTCACACGTCCGCCGACGTGTGCCCTCGGGGAAAGCACTTCCGGTGTGGACCTTCGAAGAGCAGCCGACCGAAGCGGAGCGGAGAGCCGCGGAGGAAGTGCTTTCCCGAAGGCATCCTGGCAGACCAGTGAACTTTAGCTGGACAGGAGTTCTAATCATGTTCGCTTTTAGGTACTTGTTCAAAACATTTTCACAATGCAACGACGTCCTTACGAACAGATGCCTCCACCAGGAAATTATCACCGTGATAAAAATTCCCCGTGGACTGCTCGCGAGGCAAAGACACTCTTTCAAGCACCTATTCATGGCATACAAAAAAGGACGCCTTTTGGCGTCCTTTTTCTTTCTTATGAGTCAAGATACTCGCGCAGGCACTTGCTTCTGGATGGCATTCTCAGCTTGCGAAGAGCCTTTGCCTCGATCTGACGGATGCGCTCGCGCGTGACGTGGAAGTACTTGCCGACTTCCTCGAGCGTCCTCGGCTCCCCGTCCTCCAGACCAAAACGAAGAGTCAGAACCTCACGCTCCCTGTCAGTGAGAGTCTGCAGTACCTGATCAAGCTGCTCCTTCAGCATGGAACTTGAAGCTGCGTCATCCGGTACCGGCGTCTTGTCGTCCGGAATAAAATCTCCCAGCTTGCTGTCCTCTTCCTCACCGACAGGCGAATTGATGGACACAGGGCTCTGGGTCATATTCTGGATCTCCATGACGCGCTCGACTGGCAGATGCATCTCCGCTCCAATCTCCTCGACGGTCGGCTCGCGGCCGAGCTCAAGGACAAGCTGTCTGCGGATGCGGGTCATCTTGTTGACGGTCTCAACCATATGGACCGGAATGCGGATCGTTCTCGCCTGATCCGCAATGGATCTTGTGATCGCCTGACGGATCCACCATGTCGCATACGTTGAAAATTTGAATCCCTTGGTGTAGTCATACTTGTCGACTGCCTTCATAAGGCCGATATTTCCCTCCTGGATGAGATCCAGAAAGGCAAGACCACGGCCGACATACTTCTTGGCGATGGAGACGACAAGACGCAGATTGGAATTGATGAGCTTCTGTCTCGCCTCTGCCGATCCCGGGCCGCCGGCTTCAATCGCCTTGGCCAGTTCAATCTCCTCCTCTGATTTGAGAAGGGGAAAGTGCCCGATCTCCTTCAGATACGTACGAACCGGATCAGAGACCGAGACGTCATCGGGAACAATCAGATCTGCTTCTGTGATTTCTTCCTCGTCGTCTATTTCCTCCTCATCGTCCTCATCCTTCAGAAGAAGAAAGGGATCGTCATCCTCACTGTCTCCCTCGTGGAGGACATCGACGCCCTTCATGCGAAGGTACTCATTGACCTTTGCGAGCTGACTTTTGGACAGGTACAGCTTTGCAAAAGCTTTCTCCACCTCGCTGTCCGAGAGGACATTCTTCTTCTTCTTTGCTTCATCTACAAGTTGATCAATTGTCTGTAATACTTCTGCCTGATTTTTTTCCATTCTCCACCCCTTTGCGTGCATTTCTAGAGGATACCATAAATGAGGGCGTTTGTACACTTCCTATTTTGCTCTTTTTGAAAAAACTTAGAGCTCAGGTTACTGTTCACGAGGTACCCCGGCGCGGAGCACAAAGGCCTTCTTCCGGAGCGCATTCGATTTTCGCC
>OMTP01000036.1 GCA_900313955.1 uncultured Lachnospiraceae bacterium
GGCGCGCAAATTCGAATGCGCCCTGATGGAAGGTCTTTTTGCTACGCACTGGGGTGCCTCGTGAACTGTAACCATTATAGAATCTTCCTGTGCAGATGAAAAGAAAAAGGTTCGCATCTCGTGGAAAATCGTTGTACAATAGTATAAAAATTTCGGCAAATGAAACATGATAAAGAGGGGGTGACAGACTCTATGGAGGATCACTATGTGATCCGTGGACAGAAGAAAATGCGGAGCGGATACACGACGGGAACATGTGCCGCCGCAGCTGTCAAGGCGGCTCTCCTGTCGTCTCTGACAGACAGGGAGCAAATACAGGTGTCTGTTGCTCTCCCCAAAGGGGGCAGGGCAGAGCTTCCTGTCCACATGATCAGTCGTAATGAATACTATGTTGTCAAGGATGCGGGGGATGATCCTGACGTGACCAACCACTGTCAGGTCTGTGGAAAGGCCGAGTGGATCGATGCGAAGGAGATTCCCGCCCATGCATTTTCTGACGAGGGGAATCCACGGATGTATCTTACAGGTGGAGATGGCGTGGGAGTTGTGACCAAATCGGGCCTGTCTCAAGAAGTGGGGCAGGCCGCGATCAACAGGGTGCCAAGAGAGATGATATTTTCAGAAGCATGTGCAGTACTGGAGGAAGTCGGGGAAGAAGAGGGCATCGGGAAGAAGGAAGAGGTGCTTCTTCTCACCGTCTCGGTTCCAGGGGGAGGCGAGATTGCAAAGAGGACATTCAATCCCGGTCTTGGCATTGAGGGCGGAATTTCTATTCTGGGAACGAGCGGTATTGTCGACCCCATGAGCGAGAAGGCCCTGGTGGACACCATTGAGGTCGAGATAAGACAGACCATTGCTCTGGGGCATAAGGAGCTTCTTTTCGTTCCTGGAAATTACGGTGAGAGGTATGTGCGTGAGGATCTGGGTCTTAAAAAAGCATCCATGATCCAGTGCAGCAATTATATCGGAGAGGCGATGGATCTCTCCTGTGCTCTGAATGCAAAGTCAGTTCTTTTTGTGGGCAACTTCGGCAAACTGGTGAAAGTCGCTGCGGGGATTATGAATACATACTCCAGGGCGGCGGATGCACGATGGGAGATTGTCGTCTCCCATGCCGCACTTGCGGGTGCTCCTCTGACCGTTCTTCAGCGCGTTCGTGCTTCACTGACGACGGATCAGATGCTGGAGAATCTCGGTGACATGAGGGAAAAAACAGTGGAGAGTATTCTTTTGGAGATGGATCGGCATCTGAAAAAAAGGGCGGGAGACATGCCTATCGGGGCTGTCGTCTTTTCTGAGAAATTCGGCTGCCTTGGACAGACGTCCGGCGCGGGAGAAATTCTTAAAAGATTTCGGAAAGAATGTGGATAAAGAGAGAGTAGCTGTTCAGAACGTGTTTTTACCGAAGCAAAGACGCCCTCCTGCATAGGGATAAGAGAGGCAACCATTTAAAGCAGGGGGATCCCTGAAAAGATAGACGAGGAGGCTGAAATGGTACATTTTGTGGGAGCAGGGCCGGGAGCGGAGGACCTCATCACTGTGCGCGGCAGGAAGATGCTGGAGAGGGCGGATGGTATTCTCTATGCAGGATCCCTCGTGAATCCTGCCCTCCTGGCGTATGCAAGAGATGACTGCACGATTTTTAACACGGCGAAGATGACGCTTGATCAGGTGATCGACATCATGGATCAGATGAGAGACAGGGAGGTAGTCCGCCTCCACACGGGAGATCCTACGCTGTACGGAGCGATTCGTGAGCAGATGGTGAAGCTCGACGCACTCGGCATTGCCTATGACCTTGTACCGGGCGTCAGTGCCTATCAGGCGGCGGCAGCTTCCCTGAGGAGAGAACTGACACTTCCGGATGTCTCCCAGTCGGTCATCCTTACCCGGCAGGGCGGCAGAACGACAGTACCGGATCGACAGACCGTCCGGTCTTATGCGGAGCATGGGGCAACCATGATCCTATATCTGTCTGCCTCACTCACCTTTGAGGCGCGGGAGGAACTCCTTGCGGGCGGTTATGCTCCGGAGACACCGGTGGCCGTTGTCTATAAGGCATCCTGGCCGGAAGAGTGCATTTTACACAGCGATGTCGCTCATTTTCCTGAGAATATGGAGCGCGAGGGGATAGCAAGACTTGCCGTCATCATGATTGGAGATGCATTTGCCGAAAAACAGGAAAAAGTCAGTGAGTCCAAACTCTACTCGCAAAGTCATTCCACGGGTTACCGGGAAGCAGAAAAAAAACTCATATGGATGTGCGCCTGCACGGAGAAGGGGGCCGCTCTTATGGAAAAGCTTGAGGAGACATGGTCGCGCAGCACAGGAGATACATGTATCTTTGCGGCTCATGTCAAGTGCGCCTCCCATCCCAAAAATGAGAAGGCAGGTCTCCGGGAACTTGTGGGTGCCAGCTTTTCCTGTGCAGAAGCGATGATCTTTTTTACTTCGACTGGAATTGCTGTCCGTAGCGTCGCTCCTTTTCTCAAGGGAAAGACGGCGGATCCGGCGGTGCTTGTTGTGGACGAGGCGGGCAAGTTCTGCATTCCCCTGCTCTCAGGGCATATCGGCGGTGCCAACCGTTACGCGGAAGAAGTCAGCCGTCTTTTGGGGGCGCAGCCGGTGGTGACAACTGCCACGGATCTGGAACATAAATTTGCCGTCGATGTCTTCGCCAAAGACAATGGCCTCATCATTCAGGACTGTGAGAAAATGAAGAAGATCTCGGCGCGCGTGGTGCGCGGAGAAGTGATTCGTGTTTACTGCCAGGCAGAGATCGAAGGAAATGTTCCTCAGGAAATTCGTCTTGTCGATGAAGCAAATGCGGATCTCCTTATCTCCGATCGGGCGGATGCGGATCTTCTTATACCGAACCTCAGTCTGGGAATTGGCTGTCGAAAAAATGTTCCACGTGAAACACTTATGTTAGCGTTTCACAGGATCTGTGAAACAGGAGGATTTTCACAGAGGGCTGTGGTGGAAGCGGCCAGCATCGATATCAAAGAAGAAGAAGCTGGTCTTCTGAATTTTTGCGAAAAGCAGAAGCTGCCTGTTCATTTTTACACTGCGGAGGAACTCATGGCGGTGTCCGGAACCTTTGAGGATTCCGATTTTGTGAAAAAAGTGACAGGAATCGGAAACGTCTGTGAGAGGGCCGCCGTGAAGACAGCCGGAAAAGATGCAGAGCTTGTGGTGCCGAAGACCACTTTCGATGGAGTGACTATGGCGATTGCCAGGAGGAACTTCACCGTCCGGTTTGCAAAAGACAGCTCAGAAAGAAGTTCTGCTCAGGAATGAGGTTTGGTTTGAAAGGACAGTTCACAGCTGAGGACATGCCTGTTCGCAGCTGTGGACTGTCATGAGCAGAAACATAAGAGATTCGGTAACTGTTCAGGACCCGACGGAAAGGTGCGATAAAAAAGCACTTCCTCCGCGGC
>OMTP01000177.1 GCA_900313955.1 uncultured Lachnospiraceae bacterium
GGACCTTTGAGGGGTGGCCGCGAAGGAAGTGCTTTTTCGAGACAGTTCTGGCTGACCCGTGAACTGTAACTTATTAAGAGAATAGAAGCAACCCCGGACATGTCCGGGGTTGTTTTTTTAGTGGAAAACTGTAAAATGAGAAGAGGAGTATATTTGTACTGAATTATGGTGGGGTGGAAATGTCGTCATGACAAGACAACAGTTAATTGAGAAGAGAAAAAAGAAGAAGAGAAGACAGCTCATGGTGAAGGGCGGAATCGGCGTTTCGGTATGTGTGATCCTTCTCCTTCTCATTTTTGCGGTGATTCCTCAGGTGAGAAAGCTCTCGGGGAGTTCAAAGACCGGGACGAACACGGAGGTTGAAGAAGTATCCACGGATACAGCGACCACAGCGGCAATCACGGACGGCAGAAGCGGGATCGCGGGGTGGAATATATCACCGGATGGCTGGTGGTATCAGAATGAGGACAATACAGTCTATACTTCGGGATGGAAGACAATCGATGGTCAGCGCTATTATTTTACGGACAAGGGATATATGGCGACTGGCTGGGTCAACACAGGAGATATCACGGACAGCTACTTTGACGCCAGCGGCGTGATCGACACGACGAAAAAACAGAAGCTGATCGCCCTGACTTTTGATGACGGACCATCCAAGAACACGGATACGATTCTTGATGCTCTTGAGCAGTACGGCGCTAAGGCAACTTTCTTTGTCGTCGGCACGCAGGCAGAGTATTATACCGATCAGCTCAAGCGCGAGGCATCTCTTGGCATGGAGATTGGCAGTCATACATATGAACACATGATTCTCAAAGGAGCAACGGCAGATGCCATTAAGACCACGCTCGATAAGAATGATGAAGTGATCAGCGATCTCTGTGGCGTGACGCCTGTTATTATGCGCCCGACGGGAGGCGGCGTCGACAAGACGGTCGCCACATCTGTCACAAAGCCCATGATTCAGTGGAATATAGACACACTCGACTGGAAGACAAGAGATACGGAATCGACGTACGACGCTGTTGTCTCGAATGCAGCGGACGGGGATATAGTTCTCATGCACGATCTCTATCAGGCGACGGCCGAGGCAGCGGTGAAGATGATTCCCAAGCTGCAGGAGATGGGCTATAAACTGGTAACTGTCTCTGAGCTGGCCGAGGCCTATGGCTATACTCTGGAGACAGGCGGTCTCTACTTCGATTTTCCGCCCGGGGGTACAAGCAAAAATAATAAGTCCCCTTCGGAACTCCTTGAGGCTGTCGACAACGGGTACACGGCGTGATTTGTCACTCTTGCCAGTGAGCGAGATTCGTGCTATATTAGTGTCCGTTGTGAAGTTGTCATGTGAGGTTAAGCAAATGAGTGTAATTACAAGAGAAGACATTAGAAATATAGCCATCATCGCCCATGTTGATCACGGCAAGACGACGCTGGTCGATGGAATGCTCCGCCAGAGCGGCGCCTTCCGCGACAATCAGGAAGTTCATGAGCGCGTCATGGATTCCGGTGATATTGAGCGTGAGCGTGGAATCACGATTCTTTCCAAGAATACAGCCATCACCTACAAGGGCATCAAGATTAATATCATCGATACCCCGGGACATGCGGATTTCGGCGGAGAGGTCGAGCGAATCTTAAAGATGGTCAACGGCGTCATCCTTCTGGTTGATGCTTTCGAGGGAACCATGCCGCAGACAAGGTTTGTCCTCAAGAAGGCGCTTGATATGAATCTGCCGGTCATCGTCTGTATCAATAAAATTGACCGCCCGGGTGCCCGTCCGGAGGAAGTTGTCGATGAGACCCTTGAGCTTATGCTGGATCTGGATGCCTCCGAGGAGCAGCTGGACTGTCCCTTCCTCTACGCCTCTGCAAGAGACGGCTACTGCGTCAGGGATTTAAATGACGAGCACGTTGACCTGAAGCCTCTCTTCGACACGATTCTGGATTATATCCCGGCACCGAAGGGAGATCCGGAAAAGGGAACACAGGTCCTCATTTCTACAATTGATTACAACGAATTTGTGGGAAGAATCGGTATCGGCAAGGTTGACAACGGATCCATTTCCGTGAATCAGGAGATCATGCGCGTCAATTATCACAATCCTGATATCCATGAGAAGACCAAAGTCACAAAGCTGTATACATTTGACGGACTCAAGAAGGTCGATGTCCAGAAGGCCGAGATCGGTGATATCGTCGCCATTTCCGGTATTGGCGATCTGCAGATTGGAGATACAATCTGCACGCCGGGAGACGACGAGCCGATTCCCTTCCAGAAGATTTCCGAGCCGACCATTGCAATGAACTTCATCGTCAATGACAGTCCTCTGGCCGGTACTGAGGGTAAGTACTGCACATCCCGCCAGATCCGCGACCGCCTCATGCGAGAGCTGAACACAGACGTCTCTCTTCGCGTCTCTGACACGGAAAACACAGATACCTTCCGGGTCGCAGGCCGCGGTGAGCTTCATCTCTCTGTCCTTATTGAGAAAATGCGCCGTGAAGGGTACGAGTTTGCGGTCAGCAAGGCCGAGGTCATCATGAAGAAGGATGAAAATGGAAAGAAGCTCGAGCCGATCGAGAAGGCGTATGTCGATGTTCCCCAGGATTTTTCCGGCACGGCCATCAGTATGCTGTCCGAGAGAAAGGGAGAACTGCTCGGCATGACCACTCTGTCCGACGGCACCTGCCGCCTCGAGTTTGAGATCCCGGCAAGAGGCCTCATCGGCTTCCACGGTCCTTTCCTCACAGCGACCAAGGGTACCGGTATCATTAATAACGTCTTTGACGGCTATGCTCCTTATAAGGGGGACATTGCTTACCGCAAGAATGGCTCTCTTGTTGCTTTTGAGCCGGGCGAGGCCGTTACATACGGACTCTTTGCAGCTCAGGAGCGCGGAGCTCTCTTCATCGGACCGGGCACTAAGGTCTATGCCGGTATGGTTGTCGGTGAGAGCAGCCGAGGCGAGGAGATTGAGATCAATGTATGCAAGACCAAGCACCTGACCAACACCAGAACTTCCAGCTCTGATGAGGCGCTGACGCTGACTCCTCCGAGAATCCTTTCTCTTGAGCAGGCCATGGACTACATTGATACGGATGAGCTTCTGGAAGTTACGCCGAAGACGCTTCGCATCCGCAAGAAGATCCTGGATTCCAGAATGCGCAAGAGGTCGAACTTCAAGTAATCTATAAAGCCTCTCCCACAAGGGGGAGGCATTTTGCTATAATTTTGGTAACTGTTCAGGAGGGCACTTTTGCTTCGAGAAAAACATGTCCTCCTCGGCTCAAAAGAAGGCCTGATCGATGACGAAGGTTCGCTCGCAAGGACAATTCGCCGCTGAGGACATGTTTTTCTCTCCGCAAAGAGCCCGTCCTGAACAGTTACTAATTTTGCTATAATAGAGGACATCAGGATAAGGAGGAAGATATGGCGATTTTTAAAGGTGCAGGTGTGGCGATTGTGACGCCTATGCATGAAGATGGTTCCATTAATTATGAGTCTTTTGCCCGGCTCATCGACGATCAGATCGCGCATGGTACGGATGCGATCATTGTCTGCGGGACTTCGGGGGAGGCTCCGACTCTGGAGGACGATGAGCACATCGAGGCGATTGAATTCTGTGTCCGTCAGGTCAAAGGCCGTGTACCGGTCATCGCCGGGACGGGATCCAACAATACGGCTCATGCCTGCATGATGTCGAAACGTGCCGAGGGCGTGGGAGCAGACGCATGTCTCCTCGTGACTCCCTACTACAACAAGGCAACACAGGATGGCCTCATTGCCAGCTTCACGGCGATCGCAAAGTCGACGTCTCTGCCGTGCATTCTCTACAACGTTCCGTCCCGCACGGGCACAAATCTTCTGCCGGAGACGGCTGCCTATCTCGGAAAAACGGTGGACAACATCGTCGCCGTCAAAGAGGCGAGCGGGGACATCAGCCAGGTAGCCAGACTCGCTCTTTATGCTGACGGAAATCTTGATATCTATTCGGGAAATGACGACCAGATTGTCCCGATCTGCTCCCTCGGCGGCATCGGCGTCATCTCTGTACTGTCCGATGTTGCTCCGCAGGCGACCCACGATATGGTTCAGTACTGCCTGGACGGTGACTATGAAAAGGCAAGAAAGCTGCAGCTCAGGGCTTTCCCGCTGGTCAAAGCCCTCTTCAGCGAGGTCAACCCCATCCCAGTCAAAGCCGCCCTCAATCTGCAGGGCTTCAATGTCGGCAATCCCAGACTTCCGCTCACGCCGATGAGGGAGGATCATCTGGAAGTACTGAAGAAGGAAATGAAGGAGTTTGGATGCTTATGATTAACGTATTACTGCACGGCGCGTGCGGCCACATGGGAAAGGAAGTTGCCGCAGCTGTCAAAGAAAATGAGAATCTCGCGATTGTAGCTGGCGTTGACGCCTTCGGGGATGCTTATGAGGACTTCCCCATCTACAGATCTCTTGACGAAGTCAGAGAAAAAGCAGATGTCATAATCGATTTTTCCACGGCAAAAGCTGTCGATGGCCTTCTTGCTTTTGTCAATAAGACAAAGATGCCTGTTGTCCTGTGCACCACAGGTTTGAGTGACGAGCAGGTGGAAGCTGTCAAGAAGACCTCTGAGACTGTACCGGTTCTTCGGTCCGGCAATATGTCCCTCGGCATCAATCTCATGCTGAAGCTCCTCAAAATCATGTCCGGGGCTCTTGTTCCCAACGGCTTTGACCCGGAGATTGTTGAGATGCATCACAAGAGAAAGCTGGATGCCCCGAGCGGCACAGCTGTCATGCTGGCCGATGCCGTGAATGAAGGTCAGGGCGGCGACATGCACTATGTCTACAACCGCAGCGACAGAAGAGAAGCAAGAGATGCAGAAGAGCTGGGAATTTCCTCCGTCCGCGGCGGAACGATTCCGGGCATCCATGATGTCATCTTCGCAGGTCCGGATGAAGTGATTGAGATTAAGCACACAGCGTATTCCAGAGGCATTTTCGCGAAAGGGGCTGCTTCGGCTGCCATTTTCCTTGCTTATAAGCCGGCGGGACTCTACGATATGGGCGATGTCATCGATGAGGCGGCTCAATGAATTTCCGTCCCTGCATTGATATCCACAACGGAGCGGTCAAACAGATTGTAGGCAGCAGCCTGAAGGACACAGGGGACGAGGCCCGCGAGAACTTTGTTTCCTTACAGGGTGCGAATGACTATGCATCCATCTTCAGAAGGGATGGCCTTCCGGGCGGCCACGTCATTCTTCTCAACCACAGGGATTCCCCTTATTTCGAGGCGACAAAAAGGCAGGCACTGCTGGCTCTTGACGCTTATCCTGGCGGCCTTCAGGTTGGCGGCGGCATCAATCCCGACAATGCGGAGGAATTTCTGGACGCCGGGGCCAGCCATGTCATTGTGACGTCTTATGTTTTCTCCGACGGGAAGATAAACTTCGATCATCTGGACAGACTTGTCCGTGCCGTCGGTCGCGATCGCCTGGTTCTCGACCTCTCCTGCAGCTTTAGGGACGGCGTCTATTACATCATGACCGACCGCTGGCAGAAATATACAGATACCCCTCTCGACACAGCCCTTCTTCGAACCCTCGAGAGCTCCTGCAGCGAATTTCTCGTCCACGCCATCGACGTCGAGGGCAAAGGCCAGGGCATCGACGTAAAGCTTGTCCGCTTTCTTGCCAGCGAGCATACCATCCCCGTTACCTACGCCGGGGGCGTTCACAGCTACGCTGATATCGACCTCCTGAACAAGGCCGGAGAAGGCCGCGTTGATTTCACGATCGGCTCCGCCCTTGATCTCTACGGGGGTTCCTTATCTTATGAAAAAGTAAAGGAAGCTTGCAAAAAGTTCAGACAGAACGTATAATAAAGGCATAAAAGAAGACGCAAAAGATGGAAGTATCTCTTGCGTTTTCTTATTCTATCCGCAAAGGAAGTGATGTTATGAACTTTATCATCAGTGGCAAAAACATCGAAGTAACACCTACTCTGCGTCAGACCGTAGAGGAAAAACTCGGTAAGCTGGAGAGATACTTCGCGCCGGAGACCAAGATCATCGTAACCCTGTCCGTCGAAAAAGATCGACAGAAGATCGAGGTTACCATTCCCATGAAGGGCAACATCATCCGCTCAGAGCAGGTCAGCAATGACATGTATGTCTCCATCGACCTTGTTGAGGAAGTCATCGAGCGTCAGCTTCGCCGCTACCGCAAGAAGATCATCGACAAACATCAGGCAGGAGATGATTTTCAGAAGAAATATCTGGAAGAAGGCGACGATCTCGAGGAGGATGAGATCCGAATCGTCCGCACCAAGAAGTTCGACATCAAGCCCATGTATCCAGAGGATGCCTGCGTGCAGATGGAGCTCTTAGGGCATAGCTTCTACGTTTTCAACAACGCCGAAACTGACGAAGTCAATGTCGTCTACCGCCGCAAGGATGGTTCCTACGGACTCATCGAACCCGAAACTTAATAAAATTTGTGACTGTTCAGGGCTCGACGGAAAGGTGCGATAAAAAAGCACTTCCTCCGCGGCCACCCCTCAAAGGTC
>OMTP01000231.1 GCA_900313955.1 uncultured Lachnospiraceae bacterium
CCTGCTTTTGCGGCGAAAATTACTAAGTGAAGGAAGAAGGCCTTTGTGCGAAGCGTCGAAGTGACCCACCCGTGAACAGTAACACAGCTGTTGGGTGACTTGTGAACTGGTTTGTAAAGTAGTTGCACAAATTCGACAAAAGTGGTAGACTTTTTTTAATCATCTAAAGCATACACAATATAGGAAATGTCAGAGCATGCTGCTTGGATGTGAATTATGAGGAGGTTAAAATCAATCATGTTAGATGGCAGAATTTATAATTTTTCTGCAGGCCCGTCCATTCTTCCAGAAGAAGTTCTCTTAAAGGCACAGAAGGAGCTTCTCAACTGCGGAGATTCAGGCATGTCGGTTCTGGAAATGAGCCATCGCTCCAAGGTGTTCGATGATATCATCAACGGAGCCGTTGCAAATGTCAAAGAAGTCATGAATGTTCCGGACAACTACACCGTTCTCTTCCTGCACGGCGGCGCTTCCGGTTTCTTCGCTGCCCTTCCCATGAACCTGGGAACAAAGACAGGCAAGGCCGACTATATCGTCAGCGGCAACTTTTCCAACCTTGCAGCCAAAGAAGCAGAGAAGTACCTGAAGGAAGTTCACATCGCAGCCAGCTCCGAAGCTGACAACTACAACCATATCCCCAGGCAGGATGAGCTTGATTTAAGCCCGGATGCAGATTATGTCCATGTCTGCTGGAACAATACCATCTTCGGAACGACCTATCACTACATCCCGGAGACAGGAAATGTTCCCCTTGTCGCTGATATGTCCTCCAGCATCATGTCTGAGCCAGTCGATGTCAGCAAGTTTGGCATCATCTACGCCGGCGTTCAGAAGAACATCGCTCCGGCAGGTCTCTGCCTTGCTATTATCCGCAATGACCTCATCGCTGAACCGATGCGCATCTGCCCGAAGATCTGGGACTTCAAGAAGGAAGCTGCGAAGAACTCCATGCTCAACACACCGGCATGCGCCCAGATCTACTTCGTTAAGCTGGTCACGGATTATCTGAAAGAGCAGGGCGGACTTGAGGCCATGAAGAAGAAAAACGTCGAGAAGGCTGCTATTCTCTATGACTATCTTGATTCGCAGGATTTCTTCATCAACACAGTCAACAAAGAAGACCGCTCCATGATGAATGTCACTTTCCGCACGGCAAGCCCTGAGCTCGACAAGGAATTTGTCGCAGGTCAGGCCGAGAGAGGCTTCAGCAACCTCAAGGGTCATCGCCTTGTCGGCGGCATGCGTGCTTCCATCTACAATGCTATGCCCAAAGAAGGCGTCGAAGCTCTGGTCCAGTACATGAAGGACTTCGCTGCCTCTCATTCATAAAGATCGCGTAATGAAGGCTAATAACCGGCTGCCACAAGGTTCGTGGCAGCCTTTTTTTGAAGACGCAGGGACGATTCTTTTGTTTCGCGCACGAGGAGGACAAAAGAACCGTCCATGAAACAGGAGGAAAAAGAATGACAGTATTTCGTCCATTTGCAGCCGTCCGTCCGCGCGGCGATCTGGCTGAAAAAATCGCAGCCCTTCCCTATGATGTCATGAACACGGAGGAAGCGCGGGAAATGGTCAAGGGGAATCCCTATTCCTTTTTGCATGTCGACCGCGCAGAGATCGATCTGCCCGAGGGAACGGATCCCTACAGCGACGCCGTCTACGACAAGGCCGCATCAAATCTTAGGAAGATGGTCGATGATGGAGCGATGATCCGTGAAAATGCTCCTTCTTATTATATTTACCGCGAGCAGATGGGAGGGCGCTCCCAGGCCGGCATTGTCGGCTGCGCCTCGATCGATGACTATTTAAACAACGTGATCAGGAAAAATGAGCTGACCATTGCGGCCAAAGAGGCGGACCGCATCCGACACGTCGACACCTGCGACTCCAACACGGGGCCTATTTTCCTCACTTTCCGGAAAAATGCAGCCGTGGAGAATCTCATGAAGACGACCATAGAGACCAAAGAACCCATTTACAATTTTCTGTCCGAAGATGAGGTCCGCCACACTGTCTGGAAGCTGGACGGGGCGGAGGAAATCGCTCTCATCGAGGAGGAATTTGGAAAAATCCCCTGCCTCTACATCGCCGACGGCCACCACAGGACGGCATCAGCTGTCAAAGTCGGCCTGAAGCGCCGCGAGCAGCACCCGGATTTTGACGGTACAGAGGAGTTCAACTTCTTCCTTGCCGTCGCTTTCCCCGCCAATGAGCTGTCCATCTGGGACTACAACCGCGCTGTCCGCGACTTAAACGGGATGACGGAAGAGGAGTTCCTTGCGAGAGTATCTGCATCTTTTGATGTCGAGAAGATCGAGGGACCCTACGGCACAGGCGAGGAAGAACTGTCCCGCCTGCGCCCGACAGAGAAACACACCGTCGCCATGAATCTCGGGGGCGTCTGGTACCACCTCACAGTCCATCCGGACCTTTATCTTGGCAAGGACATCGTGGACACTCTGGACGTCGCCCTCCTTCAGAAGAACCTGCTCGCCCCGATTCTGGGCATTGAAGACCCGAGAACCGACAAGCGCATCTCCTTCGTCGGCGGCATCCGCGGCCTCAAAGAGCTGGCGAAACTTGTCGATGAGGACTATGCCGTCGCCTTCGCCATGTACCCGACCTCCATGGAGGAGCTCATGGCTATCTCCGACGAGGGCAAGATCATGCCGCCCAAATCCACATGGTTTGAACCCAAGCTTCGAAGCGGCCTCTTCATCCACGAACTGAGCTGAACTCTTTTTAAAATGCTAGAACAATAGGCCGGAACGTGGTAAAATGACACTATCTTTTAGGATGGGAGATATGCATGGGGACCAGGTCCAAGCGCTTTTTAGACATACCGGATGAGTTCTGGATTGGATTTGTCTTTCTGGTCAGCTTCATGTTGAAGCTGATCTATGATATTCAGGTTGGATACAGTGCGCCCACCGTCAATGCGGGTGTCTGGAAACTCATGGAAAACGGCGTCCCCAACGAGGGCCATGTGGGTTATATCCAGTATCTCTTTACCTGTCATCGCTATCCAGACGTAGATCCAAGGGGATACGCCTGCTTCATCGACCCGCCCTTCTTCTATGTGATCTGTGCCTTGATCCTGGAAGTCATCCACCGCATGATGACATGGCCCATCGGGACATGTCTCCATGTCCTGCAGTGCATCAACGTCATTTACGTGACGATCGGATGCTCCCACATGATTTCTATGGTTCATAAGTTCGGTATCCGCGGAAGAAAACTGGTTGTCTGCATCCTCTTTATCAGCTTCTTTCCGGGCTTCTATCACCTGAGCAGCGAGCTAACGCCTAATGCCATGAGCTTTATGTTCTCCATGGGAGCCCTGAACCATGGCCTCTCCTGGTACAGGTCCCGCCGCCAGAAGTCCTTTCTCACGGCGGCGACCCTGCTCGGCATGGGCCTTCTGACGGCGTGGCAGGCGATTCTGGTCGTGCCGGCCCTCCTTGTTCTCTATAATTACGCGATCAAGGACGGCCGCAGAAATGAAATCTCTCTGGGCCGGCAGATGCGCACAGATCTTATGATTCTGATTCCATGTGGAATCGCCTGGCCTCTCTACCGGTGGATCCGCTTTCGCATTCCTTTTTTCTACGCTCAGAAGAGCCTTCGGCCCTACGGAAGTGTTGCGGAATGGTCCGTTTTCTCCAGGATAAGAATTCCGGGCAGAGGACTTTTTACAGATCTGCACACCATGGGCGTCCCGGCCAGAGAATACAACATCTGGGCACAGACACTGAAGACGGCCATATTCAACTTTCAGTCCATCAGTTTTTCGAGAGGGGAGGCGAGAGTGTTCAGTGAATTCACTTTTCGCGTGAGCCTTCTGCTGTGCGTCCTCTTTCATGTGATGTGGATCTATACCATGTTTACAGCGAGACTTGAGCAGCCCCTGAAGCGCTTTCTGCAGATCGGATATCTGTCCTATCTCATTATGTATGTCATTTCCTGTCTGCGCTTTCCCTATATTTACTACATGAATTTTATGCGGATAGCGCCGATTCTGATTTTTCCGGTGATCGGCATGGGGGTGTGCGGGTACGGCTCATCGGAGGATACCATTTTCGAAAAAGTGACCAGTTGGGCGGCCAATGGCCTGACCCTGGTGTTTGCTCTTGTGACAGCGTTTGTGTTTGGCTTTTATGCCTGAGGAGGGGCGGGAAGTATGGAACTTTATATTGCAGGTGGATGTTCGGAACATGGGAGAAACTGTTTTCTGGTCAAGGGCAGCAGTGTGAGCTTTCTCGTGGACGCAGGTCTCATGAAGGAGAAGCCTGAGGTTCCCTATCCTGAGCTCACGCCGGCGCAGGTGAAGAGCGCCAGCTACCTCTTTCTGACGCACAGCCACACGGACCACACGGGCGCCATCCCCTGGCTCTATGAAAATGGCTTTTCCGGCAGAATCATCGCCTCGGAGCCGACATTTTCTTATCTGAAAAATGACTACGCTGATCAGGTGACACTGGCCTCCCTGGGCAAACCCATGACGAAAATGCGACTTCAGTCGGGGCTTTCTTTTCTCTACGGCCGCGCCGGTCACTCTCTGGGGAGCGTCTGGTACCTCTTCTATGTAGAGGGATCGAGGATTCTCTTCTCAGGTGACTACCAGGAGCATTCCTACGCCTACAATTGCGACAAGATCCGCGGCGTCTCTGCGGATGCAGCGGTCATAGACAGCGCCTACGGCAAGGAGAAGATCACCAATAAGGAGCGCCGTCATGTGCTGGAGAAGGGAATGAAATCTCTGCGGCATCTGCGCGCCCCGGTTCTCTTTCCGGTGCCGGCTCACGGCAGAGGTCTCGATCTCATCCGGCTCCTGACGGAAGACGGGATTCCGATCTGTCTGCCCGAGTACATGGTGACGGATTTCACGAAGATTCCACATGCGGATCTCTGGCTCAAAAAGGGATTTCAGAAGGCCTACAGGAACATGACCATGCTTCCTTTTGAGAAGGGAGCGACGCTTTCAGATATCACCGGTAAGGAACACGGCAGCATCGCCATTCTTGTCCGTGACTCCCAGCTCTATGATCTGGAGAACCAGATTCTGGCGGATGATGTCATCAAGGCGGGCGGCAAGGTGATCCTGACAGGCAAACAGAACCCGCAGAGCTATGCCAGGGAGCTTCTTGACAAGGAAAAAGCGGAGTTCTGGCGCATCCCGGTCCACCAGACGGTCCGGGAGATGAAGGATATCATGGACAACAACCACTTCACCTACACGCTGCCCTATCACTGCCGGGAGACCCTCGAATTTAAAAATCGGTCGATCCGGGTGCTTAAGGCAGGGGACATGATGAAGTTCTGAGGGAAGGAAGGTTCAGCCGGCAACACAACCCTTTTTGGGCGGATGTTGCCGGTTGCTTTTGGAGATCTTGCCGGCAACAGACAGCCATTTTCAGGCAGAGTTGCCGGTAGGAGAATCATGCAGACACATGGATAAGGAGGGCACAGTATGGCCGGATCGGAATTTGGCACCATTTTTCATATAAGTACATGGGGTGAGTCCCACGGCAAAGGGCTGGGAGTCGTCATCGACGGATGCCCGGCGGGTCTGCCGCTTGTGGAGGAGGACTTCACATCTTACATGGAGAGAAGAAGACCGAATGGCGGAAAACTTTCCACAAAGCGAAAGGAGCCGGATGCCGTTGAGATTTTGTCCGGGACCTTTGAGGGAGTGACGACCGGAACACCTATCTCTCTTTTGATCAGGAATACCGACCAGCACTCTCAGGACTACACGGCGATCGCGGATATTTTTCGTCCGGCCCATGCGGACTTTGGTTTTCAGACCAAATATGGAGTGAGGGATTACAGGGGCGGCGGACGATCGTCCGCCCGGGAGACGGCGGCGCGTGTTGCGGCAGCGGCTGTATCTACGAAGATCTTACATTCCATGGGGATCACCTTTGAGACGCGCGTCACCGCTATTGGGGGAGTGCCCTTTGAGGATTCGGAAGCAGTGGTGGATGAGAGCCGCTCGCGCGGGGATTCTCTGGGATCGGAAGTCCACTGCACGGTCAGGGGTGTCCCTGCCGGAATTGGAGATCCTGTCTTTGACAAACTGGACGCAGCCCTGGCCGGAGCCATCTTCTCCATCGGCGCAGTCAGGAGCCTTGACATCGGGGACGGACACAAGGTCTCTTCGATGCACGGATCTGAGAACAATGACAGCTTCGTCGTCCGCGGCGGCAAGGTAATCCCGGAGACCAACCATGCGGGAGGCATCCTGGGCGGTATCAGTACCGGCGCTCCGATCGAGCTCCACGTCTACTTCAAGCCGACGCCCTCCATCTCGCTTCCCCAGAAGACCGTCAACAGAGCGGGGGAAGAAGTGGAAATCTCCATTCACGGCCGCCATGACCCCGTCATCGGCCCCCGTGCCGCCGTCGTCGTCGAGTCCATGGCCTCGCTTGTCATCCTCGATCAGATGATGAAGAATATGACCGCGAGGCTTTCATCCCTGCAGGAATTTTATCGCAAGTGAGCATAAAAAAAGGATCTGCCTGTTGCGACAGATCCTTTTTTTATGCCTGTGTGATTTATACGAGGTCCACAGCCAGGGTGTTGCGGACAAGCTCCTGAGCGGCCGCTTCGGCGTCTTTCTCGGAGACGGCTTCGAAGTGATCCGGTCCGATTTCGACCTTCTGGAAGACCATGGCGTTCGGGGTATCCAGCTTCTGTGGTCTGCCCTTCATGACAAGGACCTTCTTGTCGTAGTTGATGGCGAATGTCGTGATCGTTCCGGAGCCGTTGTTGACAACAGCGATGTGCTTCTGATCCGGGAAGAGGGCGATATCCTTGGGGTACTGGCCGGCTGTCGGGATCGAGAAGAGACGATCGAGATAGCCCTTCTCCTGGTCAATCTTGTAGCATGCGACGGAATCATCACCTGCAGTGGAGCAGAAGAGGTACTCGCCGTCATAGGAAATACGAAGAGCAGATGCGGCGTCATGCGGATCGCGGGCATCGGAGAGGGTTGATACCTCCTGGATGAGCTCGAAGGTGGGATATCCGCCGACAACGTCATATTTGTAGACACGGACCACATTGGTGATCTCGCAGAGAACGTAAGCAAACTTGCCGTTGCGGCTGAAATGGATACTTCTCGGTCCGGCCTCACGTCCCATGCGGAGGATATCGATCTGCTGCAGCTTATGATAGGTGTGATTGATCTTGTAGAGGACAATCTGGTCGATTCCGTTGTCCACGGCGCACAGGAACTTGTTGTCTGGTGTGACACGGACGCAGCAGACGTGCGGGCGGAAGGATCTCTCGTTGACAGCACCGATTCCCTTGTGGAAGACGCCGTCCATGAGGGAGCCCAGGCGGCCGTCTTTATGGGTGCGGACGACGGTGACCTTGCCGTCGTGGTAGCCTGCCACAAAGAGGTACCTTCCTTCATTGTCGACGGAGAGGTGGCAGCCTCTCATGCCGTTGATATCAATCTGGTTGATCGCCTTGAGGTCGCCATCCGGCTGGATCGCAAAAGCCCGGACCCCCTCATCTGCGATCGAGTAGAGGAACTTGCCGTTCTTTGATCTTGTGATGTAGGACGAGTTGTTGACCGGTACCACTTTTCTTAAGTAGAGGAGGCCCTCGTCGACATCGACGTCATAGATATGAATTCCCTTGCTGGAACCATTGGTATAGGTTCCTACATAAACTACATAAGCATCTTTCTCAGCCATCGTTTTCTCCTTATGTATCTGTATCTGACAGAATTTTACCTTCTCAATTATAGTCCATTTGCTTGAATATTTCCATCTTTTTTATGCAGACTTTATAAAAAATGACGAAAGGGTTACAGTTCACGGGGCACCCCGGCGCGGAGCACAAAGGCCTTCTTCCGGAGCGC